>NZ_JBRUGW010000005.1:0-73776 GCF_053206505.1 Streptococcus fryi
GGATTCCGAAACTTTGACAACTTTAAAAGAAGGATTTTGATTGCCTTGAACATCAAAAAGGAGAGAACCAATCTGATTCTCTCCAGATGTTAGCTTTTCATCTACCCACTACAGTTGACAAAGAGCCTCATTTTTTCTATACAAATTTTTAAAAAAATCGTAAAGAAAAACTTATCGTTAAACATGACAAAAACACTCTAGACCAACGTCCTAGAGTGTTTTTGTTATATTTTTCAGACCTTTAACCTGTTATCAGATTATTTTTTAAGGTTATAGAATGATTTAAGACCTTTGTATTGTGCCACTTCACCAAGTTGATCTTCGATACGAAGTAATTGGTTATATTTAGCGATACGGTCTGTACGTGACAATGAACCTGTCTTGATTTGGCCAGCGTTAGTTGCAACAGCGATATCAGCAATTGTTGAATCTTCCGTTTCACCTGAACGGTGTGATACAACTGCAGTATAACCAGCTTCTTTAGCCATTTCGATAGCTTCAAATGTTTCAGTAAGTGTACCGATTTGGTTAACTTTGATAAGGATTGAGTTAGCAGCACCTTCTGCAATACCTTTAGCTAAGTATTCAGTGTTTGTAACGAAGAAGTCGTCACCAACCAATTGAACACGTTTGCCAAGACGCTCAGTAAGAGCTTTCCAACCATCCCAGTCATTTTCATCCATACCATCTTCGATAGTAATGATTGGGTATTTATTTACTAACTCTTCAAGATAGTCAACTTGTTGAGCAGATGTACGAACTGCCCCACCAGGACCTTCAAATTTAGTGTAGTCATAAACACCACGCTCTTTGTCGTAGAATTCTGATGACGCACAGTCAAAACCAATCATGATACCATTTTCACCAGCTTCATAACCAGCTGCTTCAATAGCTTTAAGGATTGTTTCTACACCATCTTCAGTTCCTTCAAACTTAGGTGCAAATCCACCTTCATCACCAACAGCAGTTACAAGACCACGTTGTTTAAGGATTTTCTTAAGAGCATGGAATACTTCAGCTCCCCAACGAAGACCTTCTTTGAATGTTGGAGCACCAACTGGCATGATCATGAACTCTTGGAATGCGATAGGTGCATCTGAGTGTGATCCACCATTGATGATGTTCATCATTGGTGTTGGAAGAACTTTAGCATTGAAACCACCAAGGTAGTTGTAAAGTGGTACTTCAAGGTAGTCAGCTGCAGCACGAGCTACGGCGATAGAAACACCAAGGATAGCGTTCGCTCCAAGTTTACCTTTGTTAGGAGTACCGTCAAGTGCGATCATTGCACGGTCAATAGCTTGTTGATCACGAACATCATAACCAACGATAGCGTCAGCGATAACGTTATTAACATTGTCAACAGCTTTTTGAGTACCAAGACCTAGGTAACGTGATTTATCACCATCACGAAGTTCAACTGCTTCGTGCTCACCAGTAGAAGCTCCTGAAGGAACCATACCACGTCCGAAAGCACCTGATTCAGTGTAAACTTCTACTTCAAGTGTTGGGTTACCGCGTGAGTCTAGGACTTCGCGAGCGTAAACATCAGTAATAATTGACATTATATACTCTCCTTATGAGTTTATTTTTTACCTGTTAATTATAACACAAACTAAATTCTTAAGCAAATGAAAAACGTTTTCTGAAAAACTTTACTTTATCATGATTTTATTTTCATTTATCATTTATAGCAAAACACGATAACTAACACATCAGTAGCAACTATTTATGGTATAATTAATTTAAACTTGCTGAAAGGAGTCTATATCATAACAACTATTAACCAAAAAATCTTGCGTTCCTCTAATGGTGAAACACGCGTAAAACCAGACGAACAACGTTTATATTTAGGTACATTCAAAGAGAGAGTCGTTTTAACCATTCCTATTGAGGACAGCCTGACCCAGTTAATAAACGATAAACTCCCCTCAATCTTACTTAATCTAGAAGTCAAATACAAAAATCTAAACCTCAAGATTAATAGCGAGTTAGCTTCAAATAAACAAATACTCCTTCTACAAAGAGCTCAGGAACTTCACATTCCTGCAATGGTGGTTAATGACAATAGTAGCCATTCACCGTTTGGTATCGTCGTTCACACAAATAATGCCGAAAATGTAGAAGCTACTGATGTCAAGCACCTTTTTCCTGAACAATGGCAAACCGTTTCACTTAAGACTCCAGATCAAGAAGAAAAAAAGGGATTTTGGCAAAAACTATTTGGAAAATAAAGGAGGATATATGGAAACATGGGACGCTTATGATGAAAACCGTCATTTCATCAATCACACATTAGTTAGAGATAACCCGATTCCGAAAGGACTTTTTCATCTCGTTGTTGAAGCCATCGTCCAACACGAAGATGGTAGTATTTTATTTATGCAAAGGGATGTCAACAAGGCATCTTATCCCTCTTTTTTTGAAGCTACTGCTGGTGGTTCTGCCCTAAAGGGAGAAGATAGTCTGACTGCCGTTCAGCGAGAAACCTTAGAAGAAACAGGTATTTCTCTAAAAAAGAAAGATTGTCAACTCATCCATCAATTTACTAACTATGACTATGCTTGTCATTTTGATATTTACCTCGCCAAAACCAATATCGATAAAAAAGCTATTCAATTACAAAAAGGTGAAACAAGTAATTTTATTTGGGTATCTATAGATCAACTTAAAAACTTTTTAAATGAGCATAAAGTTATCCCAAGACAAAAGAATTTTTTAGAACAATATTTGTTATAAATGACATAATCATGACCACCCGTCAAACGGGTGGTTTGAACAAGGGCTATAAGCCCACATCACCAGCCAGCGCCTAAAGACGCTGGCTTTCACTTTGTTCAAGCCTCACTGCTTTTGACTCGTCACTAGCCTCTTAAAGAGGCATTCGTACTACTTGCCATTATCCCTAAAGGGATCTTCATACTCTTTCACACTCAATTTATCAAGTGCTATATCATGTTTTTCCTGTTCTTGTATATATTTCTTAATTGTGGCTTCATTAAGTCCAACCGTACTTACATAATATCCCTCTGCCCAAAAAT
Source organism: Streptococcus fryi (assembly GCF_053206505.1). Lineage (NCBI taxonomy): Bacteria > Bacillati > Bacillota > Bacilli > Lactobacillales > Streptococcaceae > Streptococcus > Streptococcus fryi. Next base: position 3,042 of record NZ_JBRUGW010000005.1, read on the forward strand.
GGCGATTGCCAAATTTGTATTTGAGATTCGCGTGTTTATCAAACATCATAAGAGCACTTTTACCTTTTAAATAACCCATGAAACTTGAAACACTTACCCTTGGTGGAATACTGACAAGCATATGAACATGGTCTGGCATCAGATGCCCCTCGATTATTTCAACCCCTTTGTAACGACATAAACGGCGAAATATTTCTCCTAAACTGCTTCTATATTGATTATAAATAACTTTTCGTCTATACTTAGGTGTAAACACAATGTGGTATTTACACATCCACTTTGTATGTGATAAACTATGTGCCTTCTGTGCCATATTTTTCTCCTTTCGCTTTGCAATAGGCTTGAACACCTTTATTGTATCGCGTTTGGAGTTTTTTGGTATAACCTGCGATGCGCACCCGCATAGCGGGTGGTTTATTTGTCTCGCACCTTACGGAGCGAGACGGACTAAAAGTCACATAACGAAATAAAGCCCTCCTAGAGAAATATTTCTCTGGGAGGGCTTTAACTCGTTACTCACAAACGATAAAAGTCATTTGTTTGATAGAACTTTATCAAAATTGGTCTATCACTTTAATTAATCGTTTACTGATTCAATCTCTTTTTCAATAATATTCGTTGAGTTTGCATCAATAACATAGTGATACTCCATACCGTTATGAACAAAATCAACATCAAATACAACAACCATATCATCGTTATCTTGTTTCACACGTAGATTCGTCACGGCACTTTCTGATAATCCAGCATCAGCTAATGCTACTTCTTTAGCTTTAGAAGTATCTACAGAAGTTGCTACTACACCATCTGCCATCTCAACTTTTCTTTCTAAGATAGAGCCGTTTGATTGATCAATTTTATAGCTATATTCTTCATTATTGGCATCAAATGAAATGTCAAAAGATTTTTGCATCAAATCCATATCTTCTTCAACAGCTAAATTCATGACATCAGCTTCAGTAACACCAGCATCTTCAAACGCAATTTTCTTAGCTTGTTCTAAAGTCAATTCTTTGAGATTGCTATCTGATGTTTTTTGTGCTGTAGAATCTGTCTGTTTTGCAGGGGTAGTCGGTGCTTGTGTCGTTGTCTGATGACCACACGCTACTAAAAACAAACCTGTTCCCAACACTGCAACACTTAATAATTTTTTCATTTTATACTTCAATTCCTTTTTTACATTTGAATAGTGCTTACTATTCATTAACAGAATACCTTGTTTTCAAATAAGAAGCAATAAATATGCTCACCAAAAGCTATCATTCCTACCATTTACTTTACTTCCAAAAACCTGCTATTTGAAAATAGAATCAGCGAAATCATTCGAATCACGTAAGTAAGCATTATAAATCTTTCTTTTCAGAAGTTCTACAAAGCTATCATCAGCATATTTTGTAGCATTTGATAAATTCTTGATATCATATGCTAATGCGTCATCGATTAATTGCTGTAATTGCTCATAAGATGATATCGTTACTTCCTGCGTACTTCTCTTATCACCTAGTTTATACTGAATTGTTACAGGCTTAATACTATCCTTCTTAGCAATTCGCTCTCGATACATTTGCTTTTTAAAGTCTGACCAACTACCATACTCCGATGCCAATACGTTATCAAACACATGCTTATCTGTCACCAAAGGAATATCTTTTCTCTCCCAATTCGACCAAGTTAAAGAGTTTTCAGCAATTGCTATATCCTTAAATTGGTTTGAAACATAAGGTAAGAACCCTTCATGATAACCTTTAGCTGCTAGAAGTTCAAAGGCCATTCGTCTGAACATGATATCTCCAGGTGCACCATATTCATTCGATAAAGCAGCATAGTTTGGTGCACTAATTGAAATAGTATAATAACCATTTCTATCTTTTTTACCGTCAGAGTAACCCCTTCGAGTGACAATATTATTATCAATCAAACTGTCAAATGACGTTAAGCGTGCAATGTCTTCATCTGTTAGTTGTGAAATCGTATTGCCTGCATGTGTGTTCTGATTCGATTTTGGATCTTGAACATAGTAATTTTCTATCTTACGTAACCAAGCTTTTTTAACATCAGCTGTTTGTTTGAGCACCGATTGTCCTTCTGCATATTCAAGTAAGTACATCACATCAAAAATACCTTTGAAATAATGTTGTAAATCTTGAGCATTATTAAAGCGCTGATTTGGACGATTGGTATGCATTCTGTTAGCAGAATCAGCCTCATCATTGAAAATATGATTGATCGCTAGACTAGGTTGCTCAATATAGTCTGGTGACTGTAGTAAACCTTCAGCAAATAGCTCTCCTCCCTGACCAGTACGTCTGCCATAGCCTTCAAAATAAATATTACCATCAGAATTATGAACCATTTCATGCGTATAGGTTGCAGCCCCATACCTAGTTAATAATTTGGCATCAACAAAATGTGTCGCACTGCCATTAGCATAAGCAAGAAGCCCATTATGACCGTACCAACGTCCTACTGGTCCAAAGAATCCTCTGATGGACGATGACTCATCATCTAATGTCCGCCACAATGCTTTCCCTGATGCATCAGGGAAACTAAACCCATCATAGTTTAGTACATTTCGTGGTAATTTTTCTTTAAATTCAGGACTTAATAATTTATACCAGAAGTCAAAATGATTGCGGTGCCATTCAGCAGACTGGTCAACCAAACTTCTGACATAGGCTTTCGGATCTCCATCTTTTGCTCCTTGATCACTCAAGTAACGCTCATAACCACCAAACGATAAGGTCGATAATGACGGTATGACATAAACACTCTCATCTTTTAGCGTTAACAAAGGTAACACCATATTCCGATAAGGCCAATTATTTTGAGTTAAGCGGTTATAAACACGATGCGTATATAAGCTATCTCTTGGCGCTGCTAATTGCTTGGCTTTTAATTCCTCAATATTAGATAGCAACTCTGGCATATAGGCTTTCGTATTATCTTTAAACCAATCAGCATTAGATTTATTTGGAACAAACAAATGACGATACGATTCTAAATAACTGAATAGCCCATCTTTATGCTTGACATCTGCCAATAAATGATTGTAGGTCACTTCGTTTTTATTAGCTTGAAGGTAAGGATAACCTGACTGACCAAGTTTGATAATCTCATCAATCGTGCTTGTAGCATTGTTACCAAAGAAATCAAATTTATACGTTGATAACTCTTTGGTATTAATCGTATCATAGTTGATATCGTACCAACGCTGAAGATAGGCCAAACCTAATAGAAATGCTTCTTTATTTTGAGCTATTTTTTGGAATAAATAATCTTCAACAGCAAGACCTCTCGTGTTGATGGCATTGTTCATAGAAAGAGTTTTGATTAAATGAGTGTTCAAATCTGCTTTAATCGCGTTGAAAGACTCCTCTAAATAGAGACGTGATAATTTATTATCACCATCATCAACTGGTAAGTTTAATGCTGTTCTTATTTCAGCAGAATCAAAGTTGACACTTGATAATAGTGGGTTTAACTTAGCGATCAAACTAGCGTAATCAGAAACCAATTCTTCTGGAGTATAGATAAGACCTGTGTCAGCAAGATCATACTCTACAACGTGGTTATTCGCGAAAGTCTCTTTAAAGCTCACATCTAAATAATCAACAGTATTATCTGAATAATAAAGCATGATGCGATTAATACGAGCTTTATCTGCTGAAAGGTTGGTCACAATAATGTTATCGAACATAGGTACAACGTCTACCAAGGCAACACGTGCTAATTTATGGCTAGTATCAAGTTTATTACCGTAATACACGATTAATTCTTTGTTATAGAATGGCATTAATCGTTCAATATTGTTGTAAATAGTTTCGCGTCCTGCTTGAGCATTTTTGACTCCGAGATAATCAACACTGTATAAATTAGAAGCCATTGAATCTGTTGTATCCGACAAGGTCGTCGTAATACCAAGTGCATCACGTTTAGCCTCAGCTTCAGCGCTAGTCACTGTTTGCTTACTCCAAAGATCTTCTTTTCCACGAACGTTATCACGGACAAAGACATCTGTAATCGAAGCACGGCCATATCCTGAGTCACCATGCACCTTATTTCCATTAATGACATCTACTTCAGAAATAACATTTCGAACAACTCCTGCTTTCCATGTCGAACCAACAAGACCACCAATTTGACCGCCTTGACCTGAATTAACTAATTTACCACTAGCATAACTATCCGATAGCGTAGAGCTGTCTTTTAAGATCCCGACAAGTGAACCAGCTTTTTGATTGTTGCTATTGGCGATAATGTAGGTTGAAGCATCTGAACGAACTTTCGAAAGCATTGAACTAAGCGAAGCAACCGCAACAATACCACCAACACTATTATCTGTGTTGTCTTGACTAAGGCTTCTCAACGTTCCTGTAAAGGCTGTATTGGTAATCGTAGTCCCTTTTTCAGCGTTTGCAACGACTCCCGCAACAAATTTATCAGCGGTAATCTTTCCTTCTACTGATAGATTTTCAATCCGACTACGATCTGTCGCTGTAATAGACAATGGAGCGACATTGTTATTTTTTGTAAAGATAGATACATTCTTCAAATCAAGATCTTTGACAGTAGCACGACTAAGGGTCTTAAACAAAGGCTTAGCCAAATCGTAAATCGCATATGGTTTATTGTCAAGACCTAAACCTGTCAATGTCCCACTAAACGTTTCAGGAATATACGACGGCGAACCATCATCAGCTACATCAGTTGCACTAATGTTCGAAGATAGTTGGAAGTTTCCTGTTGGATTTCCTTTTATAGCTTCAACTAAAGCTTTAAAACTTGAGTAGAGCATCGGACCCTGTTTGGCTTTCGCCACCTCAAATGTAAAATCAGGCTGATAGACATCTGTTTTACCTTGCACTAACTCTGGAATGTGAGCCTTCACACTGTAATTCCCTGATTCACTCTCATCAATTGACTTGATTGGGAGTAAGACATCTTTAAAACGATCTGAATCTATTTTTACAAAGTAATCGTCTAAATTGCTTGGTTTTTCTGTCAATGAGAATAGACGAACATAACGATCGTTATCTTTACGATATAGATGAATATTATCAATGTCTTTGATTTCTATTTTTTTATATTCTAAACGGAATTCTTCTATATCTGTCTGTAACTCAGAGATTTCACCCTGACCAATGTCATAGGTGAGAACTGTTTTTAGAGTATAGTCTGTATAATACTCCAAATCAGTCATTAAAAGACTCTCTGATTTATTTTGTATTGGGAATTCCTTAACAAGAACATTTCCCTTATACAACTGAGCTTTAGCTGACAATGCCACCTTACTATCATCTCTCAACGTAAAGTGAGCAAGAGCAGAGCGTTCATCTTCATTCTTATCGATTCGATCAATTTCTAAAATAGGAAGTTCTCTTACTTTTGTTCCTATTTTCACTACCTTTTTAACAGGTTCTACAATATCTTCTATTGGCTGATTTGGCGTTACGATACCTGTAACTGTATCAACGCTATAGGTTGTTGTTAGTATGCGTTGGCCATTTACACCTTCTTTAACAACTTCTTCCTCTGTATCAATATATTTAGTCGAGTCTTCAACATACTCAATCTCAAATGGAAGATCAGTTACTGTTTTTGTTGGAGCTGTTCCAACTGTGACAATCTCAGTCCTTACTTCTCTAATAATCTCTTCTTGGATAACTTGACCATCAACTGTTGTCAATTGACGCTCACCGTTGATTCCCCTAACCGATACCGTTTTCTCTCCTAAAGGCATCGTCTCATCAGCTTCATAGCGAGTATCAAATGGCATTTCTTGCTTATCAACACTGATAGTAGCAGCAGGCTTATCATCTATAACTAGCGTTTCCATTGGAACACTTGTCACTTTTTTCTTGGTTCCAACATAGATAATCTCTGGCTGAGGAGCACGTGTAATACTATCTGAGACAACCCTTTCTGAAACAACTTCATCTTCTGAAATAAAGCGTTCTGTGACGATTGTGCGTTCACCTGGTACTCCAAGTTGTCCTACCTTTCTTTCACCCTCATACAATTCAGAACTGGCTACTTCTTGAACCTCAAAATCAACCGATAATGTTTCAACAACCTCTGTCTGAAGAACTTCTGGAGAAGTTGAGGTAACCGGGAAATTAGTAGGGACTTCTGCTACACGTGGCTTAGTTCCAACATAGATAATTTCTGGCTGGGGGGCAATGGTAATACTATCTGAAATAACCCTTTCTGAAACAACTTCATCTTCTGAAACAAAGCGTTCTGTGACGATTGTGCGTTCACCTGGTACTCCAAGTTGTCCTACCTTTCGTTCACCCTCATACAATTCCGAACTAGCTACTTCTTGAACATCAAAATCAACCGATAATGTTTCAACAACCTCTGTCTGAAGAACTTCTGGAGAAGCTGAGGTAACTGGGAAATTAGTAGGGACTTCTGTTACACGTGGCTTGGTTCCAACATAGATAATTTCTGGCTGGGGGGCAATGGTAATACTATCTGAAATAACTTTTTCAGATACAAGCTTGCCATCAGATGTAAAGAGCTCAGTTACAATTGTACGTTCACCAGCAACTCCCATTTGCCCAATTGTACGCTCTCCTTCATATAAGTCTGCACTTGCTACTTCTTGAATATCATAAGGTACTATTTGCTTTTCTACTGTTTCATTGCGAACAACTTCTGGCAAACCAGCAGAAACAGGATAACTCTGCGTTACCTCAGATTGACGCTTTTTCGTTCCAATACGAATTATTTCTGGTTTAGGGTCACGTGTAACAGTATCGGAAACAACCTGTTCAGAAATCAATTGCCCCATCGAGATAAATTTGCCAGTTACAATTGTGCGTTCACCAACGACACCACTCTGAATAAGTTCACGCTCCCCTTCAAAAAGTTCTGGTGTCTCTATTTCTTGACTATCAAAAGCAATATCAAGTTTAGAGACTGTTTCTGTATAGACAACTTCTGCCTGTTCTTCTTTGGTTACTGAGCTTCCGACAACCTCGCTATCCTCAGTCTTGCGACCTTCATGAATAAGATCTGCCTGCATCAAATCATTGCCTACAGCATTTTCTAATACCTTATCAGCATTAGTGATTTTCAAATAGCCTACATAATCATAACCATCAATCTTGGTTGGATGAGGTAACTTATCTCCTACAGACAACTCAATATTTTGGTTAAAATGTGCTAAGATATGGCTCGTTAAAGCCTCAGCATCAGTTGATAGGAGTAAAGTTCCTGCCGTTGTCAATAATGCAACTGATAACAACCACTGACGGCGCTTGCGATGATAAGTTGCCACTAAAACTAAGAAACCAACACCTGCAAGAGAAGCAAAACCATTTAATTCTCCCGTTTTTGGTAGGTAAACTGAAGTGGGACGATACACATAATAATACGCTTGGTCTCCTGCCTCTAGTTGCACTGGCAGAGCCTTAATCACACGTTCACGCTCTTCTTCAGTCAACTCATTTTCGGTCGTATGATAAATCCCCACCGTAGACAACTGCTCTTTAGCAGTCTGAGTTGTTGCTAAAACTGGCTGAACACTATAATCACTATAACCTAAAAAAACACTCGCAACTGCTGCCGATACTAGACCAACAGATAATTTTCGAAATGAAAAACGATGTTGCTTATCTCCTGCATGGCAATACCTCATACAACCTCCTAAATAACCTCTTCAATATATCTTACACGAATGCTATCGCATATTTCCTTGATATTCTATCATAATCATGTCGTAATAGCTAAATAAATGCTTTGGTATCAATAAAAAATGAGATTGGAAGCAACAACCAAGATTACAGCGCAATCCTGAACATTTATTCCAATCTCAACATTAAATGATTACACCGAGGCAATCACTTCAATCTCAATCAAAACGTCTTTAGGGAGACGAGCAACTTCAACAGCTGAACGCGCTGGAAAGTTTGTTTGGAAGGCATTTTGATAGACCTGATTAAAAGCTACAAAATCAGACATATTTTTCAAGAAACAGGTCGCTTTCACCACATGATTAAAATCGGTTCCTGCTTCTGTCAAGATAGCTTCCAAATTCTTCAAAACTTGTTCGGTTTGTTCTTCAATTGTTTGTCCAACAACCTCACCAGTTTCTGGTGAGAGGGGAATTTGCCCTGATGTGAACAGAAGATTGCCAATAACATTAGCTTGGACATAAGGCCCAATAGCCTTGGGCGCCTTATCGGTATGAATAGCTTTCATAGCACTTCTCCATTAAGGCCTGATACGTCCTAGCATACGTGGGAATGGAATAGCTTCACGAATATGCTTGTTACCTGTAATAAAGGTAACCGCACGCTCTAAGCCAAGACCAAATCCTGAATGTGGCACTGTACCATATTTACGAAGGTCGAGATACCAAGCATACTCTTCTTCTGGAAGACCATACTCTTCAACCTTTGCCTTCAAATAATCGTAGTCAATCGCACGTTCTGAACCACCAATGATTTCACCATAACCTTCTGGCGCAATTAAGTCCGCACAAATTACAACATCATCACGTGTTGGATGTGGTTTCATGTAGAAAGCTTTGATAGCCTTAGGATAGTTCATGATAAAGGTTGGCACGCCGTAATAGTTTGAAACAAATGTTTCATGTGGTGACCCGAAGTCATCACCCCACTCGATATGCTCATAGTCGTTTTCTGCTTCTTTTTCTTGGAGAAGGGCAATAGCATCATCATAAGTCACGCGTTTAAATGGCTCTGCTACGTATTTTTCAAGCAGAGCTGTATCACGCTCAAGGACCTCAAGGGCATAACGTTGGTTGTCCAAGACTGCTTGAATTAAGTACTTCACATAAGCTTCTTGGATATCCAATGATTCTTCATGTTGTACAAATGCCATTTCAGGCTCAATCATCCAAAACTCTGTCAAATGACGGCGCGTTTTCGATTTTTCAGCACGGAAAGTTGGACCAAAGGTAAAGATTTTACCAAAAGCCATCGCACCTGCTTCACCGTAGAGCTGACCTGTTTGACTAAGGTAGGCTGGTGTACCAAAGTAGTCTGTTTCAAAAAGCTCTGTTGTTCCTTCTGGTGCTGAACCTGTCAAAATTGGAGCATCAATTTTGATGAAACCTTCTTTGTTAAAGAATTCATAAGTAGCACGAATAATTTCGTTACGGATAAGAAGGGTCGCATGTTGCTTACGTGAACGAATCCAAAGGTGGCGATTATCCATCAAGAAATCTGTACCGTGTTCTTTAGGCGTTATTGGATATTCTTTAGATTCACCAACAACTTCCAAATCAGTCACATCCAGCTCATAACCAAATTTTGAACGCTCATCTGCTTTGACAATACCTTTAACAAGTACTGATGTTTCTTGACTCAGATGTTTAATTGTCTCAAACTTAGCTGTTCCCTCTTCTTCACCAAATGTGTCGATAAAATTAGGTTTGAAGGCAACAGCTTGGAAGAAGGCTGTTCCATCACGCAATTGTAAGAAAGCCAATTTCCCTTTTCCTGATTTGTTGGCTACCCAAGCACCAATCGTTACTTCTTCACCAACGTGGTCTTTAACATCAATAATGGATACATAATCTCTAGACATATATTTCTCTTTTCTATATTCATTTTAATCAGCCATAAAGGCTTTTAAGCGTTTGACGGCTTCTATCAAGGTTTCTAAATCACTGGCATAGCTAAGACGGACATTCTCTGGAGCACCAAACCCTTCTCCTGTTACTAAGGCAACACCCACTTCCTCCAAAATGGCATTAGTAAAGTCAGTCACATTGGTGTAACCTTTCATAGCCATAGCTTTTTTGACATTTGGAAACAGATAAAAGGCGCCTTCTGGTTTCAACACCTCAAAACCAGGTACCTCACAGAGCAATGGGTAAATCATGTTCAAGCGTTCTTCAAAAGCTTTGTGCATCTCATCAAAATCTGATTGGTCTCCCGTCAAGGCCTCAATCGCAGCATACTGTGATACCGTTGTCAGATTTGAAGTGGTCTGACTGATGATTTTAGCCATAGCAGAGATAATCTCTGGTTCAGCCACTGCAAAACCAACACGCCATCCCGTCATCGCATAGGTTTTTGACACTCCATTCACAACAACGGTCTGTCGACGAATCGCTTCTGACAAGCTTGAAATCGGTGTAAATACCGTTCCATTATATACCAGACGCCCATAAATATCATCAGCTAAGATAAGAATATCATGTTCTACTGCCCAATGACCAATCGCCAAAAGCTCTTCTTTGCTATAAACCATACCAGTCGGATTGGAAGGGCTATTTAACAAAAGTACCTTGGTATTGTTCGTCCGAGCTGCCTCTAGCTGATCAACAGTTACTTTAAAATGGTTATGTTCCTCCCCAGTGACAAAGACTGGTTTGCCTTCTGCCATCTTCACTTGGTCTGCATAACTCACCCAGTAAGGCGTTGGAATCAAGACCTCATCACCTGGATTGATAACTGCCATGAAAAAAGCATAAAGAATAAACTTAGCCCCTGTTGCTAAAACCACCTGATTGGATGAGATAGAATAGCCATAATGATTAGCCATATAGGTAATAACCGCATCTTTTAGTTCAGGTAAACCACTGGCAACCGTATAGTAACTGGCTTTACCATTTTCAATTGCCTCAATCGCTTTTCGCTGAATGGCTTTTGGAGTTGGAAAATCTGGCTCACCTAAAGTCAGCGACAGGATATCCCTACCTTCAGCCTTTAGTGCCTTTGCCTTAGCAGCAGTTTGTAAGGTCACACTTTCTCCCATAGCTAAGACTCGATGTGATAAGAACGTCATAGTGCCTCCTTACTCCTAAAAATCGTTTTCAATACGATTTCTATTATATCACAAAATTGAGCCTTGTCAGCATTTTTGAGCCTTGTCAGCATTTTTGAAGCCTATTCATCAAGATAAGTGTCAATAGCTATCACCGCTTGTTCAAAAGGCTGCTTTCTCAACTCATACTGATAAGACAGAGCAGTACATATACCTGTTCCATAAGACTTGTATAACAATCTACTATCTAAAATAAGAACAGCTGATTTTTGGCTTTGTGAGCGATTTGTCCGTCCAATAGCTTGCTTTAATCTTAAAGCAACAAGAGGCAAGCTATAATCATAGAAAGGATGTTTGCCATCTCGACGTATCCGTTCATTGATTTTTTGGGTAAACCTATCTTCTGGATTATCAAATGGCAAACGCACAATAACTTCCAATAACTGCTCTTGTTTGGCAAAATCCACACCTTCCCAAAAAGTACCTGTTCCAAGTAAAAGATAACTATCACCCTTATCAAATCGGTTTTTTAAATGGCTAGCTTGACCATGTTTATCCTGACAAAGATGCCTAATACCACTTTCATCTAGCTTATCTGAGAGAGATAACATCGCTTGTCGAGATGTGAATAAAACCACGGTTGGTTTTTCCAAGGCACTAACGGCTATTAGACGATGAGCAATCTCTGTCAGATAAGTTGCTTCGGAAACTTCAGAAACCATAGGCATGGTTGTATCAATCCATATAGCTTGATTGGTTACTTTATCCTCAGCTAATGAATAGTGGCTAGCCTCCTCATATCCCAATAGATCTGCCAAAGACAGCTCAGGACTAATGGATAAGGTCGCTGAAATGTAAAAAACTTTTGTCGAATCAGGTAAAATTGACGAAACATCAACCAGGTCAAATTGTGCAGCATTCAAATACGTCTGCCTTTTTCCTTCAGTGTGGCGTCGCTCTAACCAAAACTCCTTAAACCGAGAAGATAACGACTCCTCTAAAGCTATCAATTCAGGAAAGGAATACTCGGATAAATCCTGACGAAGACTTTCAATATGAGCCAAAGAAATCATTGATACACCCAACTCTGATGCTTCATCTACCAGCTGCTGACACTTGAATTGCAAACTCTCCAAAAGACGCTTCTGTAAGACCGATGACGTCTTAGTTTGCAAGCCCGATAAGATTTGCAGCTGCTCCAGCATATCCACACGACGCCTTGATAACTGTTCCAGTGCTAAGAAAAAGGATTGAGCTTCATCAATAACCAAGAGATGATTATCTAAAAAAGCCTTATCATCTGCAACACGTGTCAATAGGTAAGCATGATTCGTCACTATCAAACGACTGGACTTCTCCTGCTCCATTCGCCTTTTAACAAAATCCATCTCAGCAAAACGACTGGTCTCAGGTACCTCACCATCATGACAGATACTCTCAAAAAAAGCTTCATAGCGATGTTTCTGACGAATTTCATCCAAATCACCCGTCTCTGTTTCAAAGAGCCAGACTAGTAACTGCATTTTATAACGATTCACCAGTCTATTCTTATCCAAACGGGATAAGCTATCTGCAAATTTTTCCAAACTAATGTAATGACGTGGGCTCTTTACACTTAGAGCATTGACATGAAACACCTCTTGAATAGCTGATATTTCCTGAGCCATCAATTGATTTTGTAAAGCAATCGTCGGTACAGAAACAATCACTTTTTGATGTCTTGTCTTAGCTAATAAAGTCAGAAGGTAAGCATAGGTCTTTCCAATACCTGTCTGAGCCTGTAAAAAACTGACCGTATCCTGTTCAAATGCTTGCGCCAACAAATCCGCAAATCTCATCTGCTTAGGTCGTTGTTCCAATTCAAGAAGAGCAAGATTAACTCCAAAATCATCAGCAAATGCTCGTTCTTTTAGTAGAGGTTTCTCTCCCTTGACAATAATACCATCTGCCTCAAGAACAGTCGTCCCCAGCATGACTGGAGCCTTATCTAAGACCTCCTCAATCACCAATCTCGTTTCAAATAATAAACTATCCGCAAAAACAAGGATTTTTTCTAATAATTGACGGGGTAGAGTCGCTATTTTTTCTTGCAATTTTAAGAATAATTGCGCTGTGGCATAGGCATCAGAAATAGCGGTATGGGCTTCTTCAAGCTGCAAGCCCAAAACCTTACTTAAAGTTGGTAAATTATACTTTTCAAGAGTTGGAAAAAAGATTTGTGCCAACTCAACAGTATCAACCCTTGGTGTATGTAAATCATAACCTTCAAAAAAGAGATGCTCTGCTAACAGATTAGCATCAAATCGCACATTGTGGGCGACAAATACAGCATCCTCTATCAATTCAAAAATTTCTCTAGCAACCTGAGCAAAATCAGGTGCTTTAGACAAGCGTTCATCCGTTAAGCCTGTCAAATGCTTAATGTGGCTATCTAAAGGCTCATAAGGATTCACATCTGTTTCATAAACCCTTGTGATGCGTCCTCCCTCGATAATCACTATGCCTACTTGAATAATACTGGCATTTCGACCCGGATTAGTTGCCTCTAAATCAACCACTGCATATTTTCTTGGTTTCAATCTGTCACTCATAGTCTCTATTATATCACAGCTGAAGATTGCTACCAAGTCATATCAAATGAAGATCACTAATAGCAAAAAGAAGTTGAGTACAATCCCCAACTTCTTGTTTATCAATAATACTTTGGCAAGCGCATCTGCAACGATTGAAGCCTGTTACTTCTATCAATATGCTACTTATTTTAAATCATTGTTTTCCATGATTTCATCAATGAAACCATATTTCAATGTCTCCTCAGCAGACATCCAACGGTCACGTTCAGCATCTGCATGAATCTTCTTGATTGTTTGACCTGAGTTTTTAGCCAAAATACGCTCTAAATTGTTACGTGTCTTAAGTAAGTGTTCTGCTGCAATCGCCATATCTGATTGTTGCGTACCACTACCAGTTCCACCCATTGGTTGATGAATCATGTACTCAGCATTCGGTAACATAAAACGTTTACCCTTAGCACCGCTTGAAGCAATAACAGTACCCATGCTAGCTGCCATCCCCATAACAATTGTTTGGACATCTGCCTTGATAAAGTTCATGGTATCAACAATGGCAAGACCAGCCGACACAGAACCTCCAGGTGTGTTCACATACAAGTAAATGTCTTTGGTGTGATCTTGAGCGTCCAAGAAAAGCAACTGCGCAATAACAGAGTTTGCCATATTGTCCTCAACTGGACCCGTCAACATGATAATACGGTCCTTCAAAAGACGTGAGTAAATATCGTAAGAACGCTCGCCTCGTGATGTTTGTTCAATAACTACTGGAATCATAACTTCTCCCTCATATTTATAAAATCGTAATCTTATTATACCTCATTGGTCAAATAAGGTCAAACAAAAACCTTTTTCTTTGTACTGGTTATATTATTGGTCAATCAAATACCTCGTAAGTATTATTTGGGACAAAGAAAACATGAAAAGAGAGGCAGGGAATATAAACCCAAACCTCCATTTCTTGTCATTATTTTGTACCGAAAAGGCGATCTCCTGCATCTCCTAAACCTGGAACAATATAGCCATTTTCATTTAAACGTTCATCGAGAGCTGCCGTGTAGATATCAACATCCGGATGGGCTTCTTGAAGGAGTTTGACACCTTCTGGTGCAGCAACTAAGCAGACAAATTTGATATTGGCAGCACCACGTTTTTTCAAGGAGTCAATCGCTAAAACAGCTGAACCACCTGTCGCAAGCATTGGGTCAACCAAGAAAATTTGACGTTGGTCAATATCCTCTGGTAATTTAACCAAATACTCAACAGGTTGGAGGGTTTCTTCATCACGGTACATACCGATGTGACCAACTTTTGCAGCTGGAACAAGGCTCAACAAACCGTCAACCATACCAACACCTGCACGAAGAATCGGAACAATCGCTAATTTTTTACCAGCTACTTGTTTTTGTACTGTTGTTGTAATAGGTGTCTCGATTTCCACATCTTCAAGCGGTAAATCTCTAGAAACTTCATAACCCATCAACATGGCAATCTCATTAACTAACTCACGGAAGTCTTTAGTTGACGTTGTCTTACGACGAAGAATAGACAACTTATGCTGAATAAGCGGGTGTGAAATAACTTGAAATTTTCCCATGATTTTAAACCACCTTCTATTTTTTACTTTCTCCCCATTATATCTCATAATGAATAGTCCGTCAAATGATAACCTGATCACTATGTCCTTTCACTATAAAATCACGACACAGCTCTCAGTTAAGTTTTCTCTGACCAGACACAACCCCTTAAAAACTTTTTCTCTGTTGTCAACGGGTTAGTCAAAAACTAAAGCTAACAAATCTTGACCTTGTCACTTGTAAAACCGTGCATTTCAGTCTAAAATAGTAGTATGATTACTATTGAACAAACATTATCCATTTTAAAACAAGACAATAATTTTAGAACCATTGCCTTAAATGATGAGCTATTTTATAACTGGCACGGTGAAACCTTCCAAAATATTAGTTATAATAGCAAAACAGCCGACTTTCAAACCCTCTTTTTTGTTAAAGGCCTGAGTTTCAAAGAAGAATTCCTCAAGGAAGCCGTTCAGCAAGGTCTACGTTTTTACGTTGCTGAGAGAGATTATCATGTTGGCATCCCTGTTATTATTGTCAATGACATCAAACAAGCCATGAGTTTAATTGCTATGGCTTTCTACGGATATCCTCAAAACAAGTTAAAACTCCTAGCCTTTACAGGTACTAAGGGCAAAACAACAGCAGCCTACTACGCCTACACTATTTTAAAACAAGGCCACAAACCTGCCATGTTATCTACTATGAATACAACACTTGATGGCAAAACTTTTTTCAAATCAACTTTAACCACACCAGAAAGTCTTGATTTGTTTGAAATGATGGCTACTGCTGTTGATAATGGTATGACACATCTTATCATGGAGGTCTCTAGCCAAGCTTATTTGACCAAGCGTGTTTATGGACTAACCTTTGATGTTGGTATTTTTCTGAATATTAGTCCTGACCACATCGGGCCGATAGAACACCCAACATTTGAAGACTATTTCTATCATAAGAGATTACTTCTTGATAATAGCCGTACGGTTATCATTAATAGTCAGATGGCCTATTTTGACCTTCTAAAAGAACAGGTCGCAGACGCTGACCACATCTTCTATGGTCCACAATCAGAAAATCAAATTATCAATCCGAAAGCTTTCTCGTTTGATATATTTGGTCAATTAGATGGTCACTATGATAGTCAATTACTTGGAAGCTTTAACCAAGAAAATGCCCTAGCAGCGGGTCTAGCCTGTTTAAAACTTGGTGTGACTAAAGAGGATATCAAAAAAGGCATTGCTAAAACAAGTGTTCCAGGTCGTATGGAAGTTATCAGTCAGATAAATGGTGCTAAAGTTTTTGTAGACTACGCTCACAACGGCGATAGTGTCAATAAGCTGATTCAGGTCGTCTTAGGTGTCCAAACGGGTCAAGTTTTTCTTATTCTAGGAGCTACTGGTAATAAAGGAGAAAGCCGTCGAGCTGACTTCGGTAAACTACTTAATCACTATCCTGATTTAACAGTGATACTGACAGCTGACGATCCTAATTATGAAGACCCTGCCAAGATAGCACAAGAAATTGCAAGCTATATGGATAAAGAACCTATTATCATCACAGATCGTGAAGAAGCCATCAAAACAGCTATGGCACAAACTCAAAATAATACTGATGCCGTTATCATCGCTGGTAAGGGAGCCGATGCCTATCAGATTGTCAATGGCGAACGACAATCCTACCCTGGTGATTTAGAAGTCGCTAAAAAATACCTTTGATAAACTATCCCATGTCACCTATAAAGCAAAAACGAACACTAGAGACTTCCACATAGGTAAGCTCTGGTGCTCGTTTTTTATTTCATTATTATAAGCTATCTAATTCCTTATACGTTGTTCGATAACCAATTTGTAAAACCTTCCCGTCCTTCACTAACAATGGACGTTTAATTAACATCCCATCAGCTGCTAACAACTCAAGAGCTTCAGCTTCTGTCAATCGTGGCAAACGATCTTTTAAACCAAGTTCACGGTAACTATTACCACTTGTATTGAAATATTTTTTAAGCTCTAAACCTGTTGCATCCATCCAAGCTTTTAAAGAAGTTACATCAGGTGGCGTTTGCTTAATACCCACCGTTTCAAAATCTACTCCCAAAGCTTTTAATTCTGCTTTTGCCTTACGGCATGTCGAACATTTTGGGTATTCGTAAAAGACTAACATGTCATTCTCTCTTTCCATTCTTTGATAGGTTTAATGTCTCATATTACGGGATAGCATTTATCAATCGCCACCCTCTAAAATATAATCTAATGGTGCTCTATTTTTTTCAGTCTTAACCAGTTGATAAGCTAAACGCTCACCTTCAAACATGACTGTACCACAATAAGCAAAGCCTAGTTTATTTAGTAAGGCATTCATGGCCTTGTTATCAGGATGTGTATCACATCTAAAATCTGTTTCATCCCTCATTTCCATTAAGCCTTCAAGCATAGTCAAGCCAATCTGTTGCCGACGAAAAGCATCAGCCACAGCAATACGGTGAAAGGCTATATAATCTTGATTATCTATCAACCACTTTCCATCATAGATAGCATCATAAGCTTTTTCCGGGCCTTTAACCAAAGCTGTGTAACCTGCTAGTTGCCCTTCAACTAAAGCCACATAACCTTGACCACTAATAATATCATCAATAATGGTATCGGCATCGGGATAACCATTCTGCCATTGGTCACTACCGTAGCTAGCGATATAGGCACGTGCTTGATTAATAATCGTCATGATATCAGAGACTTCATTGGGATGTGCCAAACGAATTTCCATTATTCCCTCCAGTAAGATCACTTCATTTGTCAAATAGTGAATTTTTCATCATTTTATCAAAGTAACTCGTAATTGTAAAGAGAGAATTAACTATAATCAGTTGAGTAAGGAAGAATAATCATGATATAATATAAGAAATTTAATCTTAAAAATCATAGCATTGCTGTATGTAAAGGAGAGAACATGATTAAAGAATTTTGTGCAGAAAATCTAACAGACCTACATCGATTGGTCGGAACAGATATTACTCGTGTGGAATTATGTGATAATTTGGCCGTGGGTGGCACAACGCCAAGTTACGGCGTTATTAAAGAAGCTTCGAAATATTTGCATGACCATAACATCAGTCTGGCTACAATGATTCGACCTCGTGGTGGGGACTTCGTCTATACAGACATTGAAATAAAAATCATGGAAGAAGATATTCTTAGAGCTGTTGAATTAGAAAGTGATGCCTTAGTTTTTGGGTTATTAACTCCAGAAAACGAGCTCGACATTGATGGTATTCAATCTCTCCTTCCAGCATGCCAAGGTGTTGATATGGTTTTCCATATGGCTTTTGATTTGATCCCAACAGAGAAACAAAAAGAAGCTATAGATCAACTGGTTGACTTAGGCTTTACTCGAATTCTTTTACATGGTAGTGCTGAGCGTCATGATATTTTTGATAACCTACCACATCTGAAAGACCTTATTGCTCATGCCAATGGTCGTATTGAAATCCTACTTGGTGGGGGAGTAAATAAGGATAATTATATCAGTTTACTTAACGAGACAGGAACTAATCAAGTTCACGGTACTGGATTACTGTAGCTTCTCGTCATTAAAATAAGCTTGACGAACACCGTCTTTTAGAGGTTCAGTTCGTCAAGCTTTTTACTATGATCAACAATAAACCTTGAGAAATAGATGTCACATTCCTCAAGATTAGGGTTATTTCTTGGGTATGGATAAGAGACCTACACTGTTTTCATCTTCTAGGGTTAACTGAGAGAGAACTTTCTTATTAACCATATCATACAGATAAAGACTAGCAGGTTCCTGTTTAGAGTCGCTATAAGAGACTTGTGTTAAAATCACTAAACGTTGGTCATCTAAAGCAACTATAGACTGCAAGTTTGACATACTATCTCCTAACTGTAGATCCTCAGAAAGATTAAACACCTCTTGTTCGCCAGTTTTTAAGTCAATCGCAGTAAGCAACTTAAGGTCATTTTCGTAATGACTATGCTCAATTAATAAACGTCCGTCATTCGCCAACGGGTATAAAAAATCCGGAGATTCCTTGTCTATTGGTAGGGAGGAGGATTCAAATGTTGTCAAATTAATTTTTTGAAGAAGTCGTGATTTAACATATGCAGAACCTTCTTCTGTCAATACTGTTTCCAAATTAACAACCAAGTAATAGAGGTCGTTCCCAACAATAATCGCATCTAAAATACCTCCACCAGAAGCAATCGAAATGTCTGGTATTGAAATATGATCAACAATAGTAAAATTAGATTCATCAATAATAGTCAGATAGAAATGGTCAGAACCAGTCGATTGGTCATTACTAAGGACATGATTTATGACATAGATAAGACCGTTATTCAAAACTAGCTGCGCATCGTAGAAATGGTCTTCCTCATCTCCTAAGCTCATACGCTGACGTTCATGCCCCAATTTATCATAAGCAACTAACTCATTCCCAACAAGGCTGTAAGCCCCTTTTTGACCATTGACCGCTAAGCCAAGTTCATAGGAGTTTACTGGTTGCCTATATAGTAGACCTTCTTTCAAATCAAGCGACATGACGTAATTAGCATCTGTTTCTGAAAAGACAAAGTATCTGCCATCAGTACCTTTTTTATCAATCTCTTGCACATAAGATAAATTGGTTAATGATGTCTTAGTAAGCGCTAGGTCATTGTCTCTAATGGTCAAAGAGCTAATTCCCTTATCTGTCAATAACAACAGATCTGCCTGATCATCTAGTGTTAACTTTTCAACACTTGGTCTAAGAATCAGATAAATCGTCAGAACTAATGCGGCTACTATGAGGCTGCAAGTTATCCATATTGCTTTTTTCATACTCCTCTTCCTCCACGATAATGTTACAATATCTTCATACTCATTCTATATTATGATAGCTCTTATAAACGTCTTGTCTGTCAAGCTGATACTGCTTAGCTATAACTTTTATAGCCTGATTAGGTTTCAAACCTTTCTCAATCTCATCTCGCACCAAACTTGCAATATCTAAATTTTCATCATTTAACTCAATGGCTTCGGGAGAAAAACCAGATACAATCAAGAGACATTCTCCTTTAGCAGGATGCTCATCTAAGTAGCTAATCAATTCTGAAATACACCCTCTTTGATACTCCTCAAAAACCTTGGTCAGTTCTCTAACTAATACAACTTCTCGATCTCCGTAGATTTCTAATAAATGCTCTAACGTTTCCTGAACACGATAAGGTGATTCATAGAAAATCTGTGTCTCTGGGTACTCTTTTTTAGACCGTAAAAAATCTTTTTGCTGACCAGATTTACGTGGTAAAAAGCCATAAAAAATATGAGGCTGTGGAGCTAAGCCTGAAGCAATTAGCCCCGTTATACCAGCGCTTGCTCCTGGTAAAGCTACTACTGGAATAGACACTTTAATGGCTTCTTTAACCAAATCATGTCCAGGATCAGAAATACTTGGCAAGCCAGCATCCGATACTTGAGCAATTGACTTACCTTCTTTCAGTAGACGAAGAATCTCTGGAATTTTATCAAAGGCATTATGTTCATGAAAACTCATCTGCTTGGTTGCAATATCAAAATGCTTAAGCAGCAATCCAGTATTTCTCGTGTCTTCTGCAGCAATAAGGTCAACAGTGTTTAAAACCTCAATAGCTCGAAAAGTCATATCTTTTAGATTTCCAATAGGAGTCGGAACGAGGTATAAGGTCCCATACTCAGATTGACCTTTAAAACTTTTTTGTACTTCCATGTTAACTCTTTCTATCCAGTAACTCTAAGCAGAAAAAACATTCTCCATCATCTCTTTGTTGACCGTAGAAAGAATTACAAATATGGAAACCCTCCTCATAAATACTTTCTAAATGATCTTTGACCTGATGGTTAGGTTTATCATGCTTTTTAGGTGTGACCGTTTGCGCTAACAATTCTCTGAGCTGACTATTTTCAATACGCAAGCGAGCATTTTCTTCAATCACCTGTTGAACCTCTTGTTTGAGATTATCTAACTGTGACAGTGTGTCTATTAGATTACCCGAAAAACCATTGAAAACATTAAATAATTCTTTTTTGTTCATTATCCTTGTTCCTCTCTAAGTATCACAACAATCACTTTAACTAGCTGATAAAACGATGTAGTCAAGCGCATTCTGAAAACTAACATTAGCTTGCCACATTTTTCTAGCACACTCTAGATCTTCAAGGCGTTTCACAGTAGCAAACGTCTTATTCTGCCCTATAATAGCAGCCAACATTTTAAACACCAATTCTTGTTCACCTTTATCTGCAGGTAGCATACTTAAACGAGTTGATTCTAAGTAAAACTGTTGTGTTGGTTTCTGCCATTGCTTAACAAAAGACTGACTAGCCGTTAATAAATCTAGTATTTTAGATGAAGTTGCTAACTGTCTAGCTTCTGAAATGTCCTTTGCAATTTGGGCTAAAAGACGAGCTTGGCTTTTTAACAGACTTAGTTGCTCCAAATCATTAACGAGATAAGCGATATCTTTTGGAAATCGAATCAATTGACAACGACTTCGAATAGTTGGTAATATTTTATGTTCATCTTCTGTCAGTAAAAAAATGTGACTATCCGAAGATGGTTCCTCAATCATTTTAAGCAAGCTATTTGCAGCATTGACATGCATCTTATCACTATCTCTAATGATAAAAACCTGCTTTTTCCCTTCAAATCCAGATTGAGAAAATTCACTAACTACCTGTCTAATCAGATCTGTCTTAATCACATTGCCAACCGGCTCAATAACCCTAACATCTGGAAAACTTTGATTTTCAATCAGTTGACAACTGCGACAAGTTCCGCAAGCAAGTCCTTCTTTAGGAGTTGGACAAAACAACGTTTGCGCCAGTAAAATAGCCATATCAAAACTTCCAAAATGCCCTGAGAAAAGGTAGGCATGATTCAAACGTTTTTCCGATAAAACATTACAAAAATACTCCACAATTTTGGGTTGGTAAGCTCTAACCGACATAGTCGCCTTTCTCTACAAAATCCTTAATCAGTATAGCTACATCGTTAACAACTTGGGACAACTCACGACTAGCATCAATCGTTATAATACGGTTCGGTTCTTTCTTAGCCAACTCCTGATAGCCAGCCCTAACTCTCTGATGCATATCCACCTTTTCCAAATCTAGTCGGTTAACTTCTCGATGATTATTTTGGTTGATACGTGCTAGACCTGTCTCTGTATCCACATCAAAATATAGGGTCAAATCAGGTTTCATGTCATCTGTAGCATAACTGTTTAGCCAACTAATTTCATCCTTGTTCAAACCACGACCATAGCCCTGATAAGCCAAAGAACTATCAATGAAACGATCAATTAAAACCAACTCTCCGCGTTTCAGTGCTGGTAAAACCTTCTCAATAAAGTGCTGCCGTCTAGCAGCAATAAAGAGCAATAACTCTGTCTTAGCATCCATGTGGGTATGACGACTATCCAGAATAATTTCTCTAATTTTTTCTGAAATAGCAATACCTCCTGGCTCTCTTGTCATCACAACTGGGCAAGTTAGATGTTCTTTCAAATAGGGTAGCACACGTTCTAATACCGTTGTTTTACCAGCTCCGTCTGGCCCTTCAATTGTCATTAAAATTCCCTTGGTCATTATTAATCCTTGCTAAAGTTACTCATCTATTATTTTATAAAAACACTTAAAAAAGAGAGGGACAACAGGAACTAATTTCTAGCGTCCTATGTTGTCTACCCCATCTTCATACAGTTTGTATCGGCATAGAACAGCTAATCATCGTTATCAACAAAAATCTTCAGCATCGCTATTGAACACGTCAGATCTAACTGAAATCGGCTCTTTGGGTTTAAAAGATAGCTTTGGTCTCTGTTTTATCAATCGATTCTACTCTAATACCTAAGGCTGTCATTTTATCTTTCAGCACTGTTGTGTCAAAGTCGCCATCGATTTGAATTTCAATGACTACTTCTCCTGATGGTCGTGTGACTTCAATAGTGCGACGAATATTTAGGTTTTCATCAACAATCGCATTCACAACTTGTGCTAATGCGCCAACTTTATTGTCCGTGATGACCCTAACACGAACACCTTCCTCACCATAGCCAGACACTTCCAAGAAAGTTCTAAAGACATCTTTATCTGTAATAATACCTGATACACGTTGACCATCAACAACAGGTAAAACGCCTACCTTATGTGTCATCATCAAATAAATGGCATCTTCTAGGCTGGCATACGGGTTCACAGTAACGACATCTTTAATCATCACATCTTTAACCTTTGTCTTATTTAGCAGATAATTCATTTCGTAAATGGAAAGACTTGTCGCTTTAGATGGACTAGCCTCTGCTAATGTTCCCTCAGTCACCAAACCGACTAATTTATCATTTTCAATAACTGGCAAACGACGTAATCGTTGCTCTCTCATCAAATCTGCAGCCTGAGAAACCTTTGTTTCTGGTGAAATGTAAACCACTTTTTTAGTCATAAAATCTTTAACTGCCATGCAAGCCTCCTCAGATGTTTGATACTTTTATTATACCATAATTTGCCTTAATGACTGTACTCTCTGACATAAATAATCATCTATTACTTTTTGCGATTAGCTTGTAAATAACGTGTTTTAGCTATAACATGCTTAAACGAATAGATAACGAACCCAAGAGAAACAAGAGTGGCCATCACAACTACCATAGACATAATAGTATCCTGGCCGTTAGAGAATCCATTTATCAAAAAACTTCTAATAACTATAATTAGTCCCATAGACATAGCTATAAAAGTGGCAATACTTATCAACAATGTCAATAGGCAAAGTAAATAATAAGCTTTTCGCCATTTAGGTCTCACATTAGCTATATCTACACATAAGAATATGAAAAAGAATATCCAAAATAACAGCAAGAATAATCGTCCTAATAATTCCATAGCTACCCCTTAAAATTGGACAGGTCTTATAAAAAAGGACACATGATGATAAGTCATACCTACCTCCATGTGTCAAAACATGTCATTCTTTAGCTAAATCAGTTACCACCATTAGTCAAAATAAGATGATTGATATTCCTTAGATCTTGACAAGATATCCGTAAAAATATTCAAAAGAGTGGTTTCATAAGCTCTATTAGAGATATTATCAGCTATGTTCTCTAGCAGGGCACGCTCTCTAATCTGATCAACAATCGGTATATCATTAGCTTTTTTATAAGCCACTACACACTCAACTAAAGCCATACGTTCTTCTAAAAGTACGACTAACTGCTGATCAATGTGATCAATTTTTTCTCGTATCTGGTCTAAATCCATCCTTTACACCCTCTTTTGGTTCCCTACAAGATGAACCTTACTGCACGTTTTGAGAAACCTGTTCAGCAAATGCTTCCAAACGTACGATATCCTCATCTTCAGCAGCTAAATCCACCTTTACAGACTCTGCTCCACGAATAGCACCTGTTCGAGCAAAAGCTGCCTCAAAGTCATCTACCGATTTGCAAAACTCATCATAGAAGGTATCACCAGAGCCAACTACGCCATAAACCTTGCCTGCTAAATCTAAATCTTTTAATTCTTCATAAAAATCAACAATTTCATCTGGAAGCTCCCCATCACCATAGGTATAAGTCGCTACAATGGCAATATCCACATCTTCGAAAGCATTCGCATCAACAGTTGTACATTCATCAACCTCAACTGTATGACCAAGTTCCTCTAATTTTTTGGCAACAATATCTGCAATCTCTTCTGTGTTACCTGTCATGCTAGCATAGACAATCTTTGCTAAAGCCATAATATCCTCCTTGTTATCAATAGGCTCATTATAACATAATTCAATAAAATATTAAAGGTTATTTATGTGTCAGTGATACACTTAGCTGTATCAAGAAACATTTAAAAGCAAACCATGAATGCTAAGCTCAGTAATCATCTTATTATTGCTAAAATGATCACCCTACAAACTCATCTAGAGCATTTGGGTATCTATAATGACTGAATAAAATACCTGCTAAAATTTATCAATAAGTGCCCTTATTATGGTCAGTGATTTATCAGATTTTATATCCTTTTAGGTTTTCCTCATGATATTTAAAACAGGACAAGTCATCTGTAACCGTCCTGTCTTTTGTTCATTAAGCATTAAAACTATCTGTCAATTGTGGAACAACTTGATTAAGCATTAAAACTATCTGTCAATTGTGGAACAACTTGTTTTTTACGCGATACGGCACCTGCCAAGAAAGCGTGGTTATTAACAAGTTTAAAGCCAAACGCTGCTTCGACTTTGTCCATATGACTACCAAGCGCTAAAATCTCTGAATTAGAATTGATAATATCTGTAATCATCAATACAAAATCTGAATAACCTTCAGCAGTCATGGCCTTAGTCATAGCTTCTTCAATGTCGACTTGACGCTCTAGAACTTCGGCGATATCAACTGTATTGACTTGAGCAACGCGAACAGGATGACCATTCAACTCAAATGTTTTCGCATCAATATCAATCAACTCATCAGCAGATTTACTAGCAAGATTTGTACCAGCTTTTAAAAGAGCTAAACCATACGTTTCTAAATCAACCCCAGCTAATTCAGCCAATTCTGCAGCGATTTGAGGATCTTTAGCATGGGTTGTTGGTGATTTCAACAATAGGGTGTCTGAAACCAATCCAGACAGCAGTAAACCTGCTACTTCTTTAGGAGGTGTTACACCACTTTCCTTGAATGCTTTATAAACAATTGAAGAAGCTGAACCAACTGGTTCAAGGCGCATATAAAGTGGGTTTGCTGTTTCAAAATTGGCAACACGGTGGTGGTCAATAACAGCTGCTACTTCAAGCTCTCTAATATCAGAAATAGATTGTTGGAATTCATTATGATCAGTTAAAATAACTTGACTAACACCTTCTTCTTTGGCTGATATCACCACTCGAGGTGCAGTTACACCAAAGTAATCCAAAGCAAAAGCTGTTTCTTCATTTGGCGTTCCTAATGCAACTGCTTCTGCATCACGTCCAAAAGCTTCACGTTCAAGATAGGCCCAACCATAAGCGGATGCAATAGCATCCGTATCAGGATTTTGGTGACCAAAAACTAAAAATTTTGTCATGTTTCTTACCTCATTTTTCATAGTCACTCTATTTTAGCAAAAATTAAACATTTAAGCAAAAGAAGGGAAAAAATCTTAGTCATTAGATTAGTCTGATTAGTCTCAGCATAAAAGATAACAGACTTCTAGAGTGATAGAGTTGTGCTCAATACTCACTATCAGATTGACTTGTCTGATCCTACACTAAGGTTTCTCACCTTTTTAAACACCTATACGCTTTTTATAATCTTCATAGCTTTCAGTTTCCATCAATGCTTTAGCATTTCTAACACGTTCAGCAGTCGGTGGTTTCACTCCAGCTAAGGGGTAAGGAATACCCAATTCACGCCACTTAAACTCACCCATTGTATGATAAGGCAAGACCTCAAAACGATCGACATTCTTCAGCGTTTTGACAAATTCTCCCAACTTGATCAAATCATCATCACGATCGGTCAATTCAGGAACCAAGACGTGACGAATCCAAACTGGTTGACCAATATCTGAAAGATAGCGAGCACATTCTATAATGGTTTGATTGCCATGACCTGTTACAATCTTATGTTGTTCTGTATCAATCTCCTTAATATCCAATAAGACCAAATCGGTTACTGCCATCAATTGATTATACTTTTCCAGATACTCAGGTGTATTTCTGAAAGTCAATGCACAGGTATCAAGTGTTGTATGAATCCCTTTTTCCTTTGCCAAATGAAAGAGAGCAATCAAGAAGTCTATTTGGAGAGTGGCCTCACCCCCAGAAACCGTAATGCCACCGTCTTTTCCCCAGAACATCTTATAGCGCAAGGCCTCATTCAAAACATCTTCAGCCGTCCTAGTCGTCGCCTTAGGATTAACCATTTCCCAAGTGTCTGGGTTATGGCAATACTGACAACGCATTTTACACCCTTGCATAAATACAACAAAACGAACGCCGGGACCGTCCACCGTTCCAAAACTCTCTGTTGAGTGTACTAAACCAGTCACATTTTGATAATCAATCTCTGTCATAATCTTACCTCTAGTCTGATACATGTAAACGTTTTATTGATTTTATTATATCATTTTTTACAGAAAATAGGGTAAGCTTGAGCTAAGTTTTCAAACGCGAAGTGAAAATACTGTCAAAGAACAGTTTAACATTTCAATAACTGATATAGCACATCTAACAAAACCCGAAAGACTAACAAACACCAGACAAAGCATTGTCGTTTAGGAAAAGCAGCCTCTTTTTTTACTAACCTCCTTTTATGATGTGAACCAACTCACTGACAACTATTCAACAACACCTTCTTGATAATAAAAGCTCTACCCGTGGTGCTAGTTGATGTCAAAGTATACTAAAAAGCCCAAAAGAGCTATACTGTAAGTGACAAAACAGACAGGAGGTAGTTCTTTTGAGCCACTTACAGTATACTGCAAAATCCCATCATTTACAATGGAGTATAGCACAATTAACTCAAATATGTTCTCAATGTTATCGTGATTATTGTCCCAAATCACTAAAACATCGTAAAAATGTTGGCTTATCTAAGGTTTCTGATGTGTCACTTCTTGTTTTATTGTTACTTCAAGCTGAGTTAGGAATAACCTCTCAGCGCCGTTTCTATAGAATCTGTCACCTTTTCTTTGGCAGAAACTTACTGGAGAGAAGTCGCTTTAATAGACGGACAAGACAGCTTATTGGGGTGGTTCAACTCATTCGTCAAGCGTTGAATAAGCCAATCTCATCAGATACCATTGTGATCATGGACAGTTTTCCTATGCCTTTGTGCCAACCTATTCGCAATCACAAAGCGAAGGTTTTCAAAGGTTTAGCTGATATTGGCTACAATGCCTCTAAACACTTATGGTTCTATGGGTTTAAAGTTCATATGCTGGTCACATTATCGGGTGTTATATTGAACTATGTTGTGACACCAGCTTCTATCCATGATATTAAAGTCGTTGATGAACTGCTAGAAGGCTGTAAACAAACTGTTGCCCTTGCGGACTTAGGATATCTCAGTCAAGAGCTAAAAGATAAGTTGGGGCATAAAGGCTATCATTTGTGGACTCCCTTGCGTCAAAACATGGTCGGCGCAAAGCAACATAACAACAGGCAGTTACTAGCATGGAGACGGACAATTGAAACTCGCTTTTCGGAACTTTGTTCTCTATTTGATATTGAGCAGACGTTGGCTAGGGGACTATCTGGATTACAATTGAGACTTGAACAATTCATACTAGCTTATAATTTGAAGTATTTTGACATCAACTAGCACCACGGGTAAGCTCTATAATTTCTTTAGTGGGTAACTCCACCATAGAGGTTATAGAGTCTTTTGAATACCAAAAAGTCCCATGTGACCTATAATGAAAAGCGACTAAACCATCATTAGAAAGACTCATATGGAATAAAGAACTAGTCAGGGGAGTGACTAGTTCTTCCCGAGCCTAAAAATAAAAAAGCGAGGAGTTTATCACAAACCTACTCGGAATAAAAAACCAATATCACTATTTTGGAGATTGTGGACACTAGGGACCCACAAGGAAATCCTCGCTAAACTGGACTATCCTGCCCCAAAATGACAACATTGTCAGGGACAAAATTATCAATGCTTTAAAGCTACCTTACTCAAATGCCAAACTATAAGCCACAAACAATCTCGTCAAAGTCATCAAACGAAATGCCTTTGGATGCCGAAAGATGACAACTTTAAAAAAAGAATTTTGATTGCCTTAAACATCAAAAAGGAGAGAACTAATGTGATTCTCTCCAGAGGTTAGCTTCTCATCCACCCACTACAGTTGACAATGAGCTCATGTTGAGAGTATGGGTTAATTTTTTAGTTTATATTTTTAGCCATTCGTTTGCTGACTCTGTTGAGGTATTTACAATAACTCGCTCAAAAATACCAATCTAAGATTTTGTTTGTCTTCTCAAACTAAACCTCTCTGGTACGGGGTCATCTCCAACTTTTGAAAAGGGATGACAGCGTAAGATACGGGCAACTCCCATCAATACACCTTTTGCACCATGCTTTTCAATAGCCTCTATCATATAGTTAGAGCAGGTTGGGCGAAAACGGCATGACGGTGGAAACAGTGGGGATAAACACCTCTGATAACACTTAACTGGCAAAATCAAAAGCCTTTTTAACATCGTTCTCCTTCAAACCTTATTTGGTATTATTGATTGCGGCATTATGGAGTTTACTTACCTCTTTTTTGCTCAGACGACGTGATTCTCCCGGACGTAAACCAGTTAAATCTAGGGTTCCAAACTTTGTCCGTGATAATTTATCTACTAAAAGACCAACTGACTCAAACATTTTCTTAACTTGATGATTTCGTCCTTCATGAATGGTCAACTCAACAACTGATCTATTTTTATCAGGTTCAACTTTGATAATCGTGTAACGGGCTGGTTTTGTTTTCTTACCATCGATAACAACACCTCGTGTCAAGGGGCGTAAATTTTCCTTAGTTGCTATGCCTTTCACACGCGCCAAATAGACCTTATCAATCTCATTTCGAGGGTGAATCATTTTATCCGTAAAATCACCATCATTAGTCAAAATCAAGACCCCTGATGTATCCCAGTCCAAGCGCCCAACAGGATAAATACGCTCTCGAACCGTCGGCATTAAATCAACCACTGTCTTACGTCCTTTATCATCTGAAACACTTGAAATCACACCCTTGGGTTTGTTTAAGAGATAATAGACCTTTTCCTCATTGTAAATAGGACTGCCTTCAACCTCTACTCTGTCACCTGACTTGACTAGGGTAGCTAACTCGGTGACCACCTGACCATTAAGTGTGACCAAGCCTTGCTTAATCAACTCCTCAGCCTTACGACGACTAGCTACACCAGCATGGGCTATAAATTTATTAATTCTCATCTTTTTCCCCTTGATTATCTTCCTTTTCCTTAAACAATGTGACTTCTTCCTCTTTTAGTTCTATGGCGCTAGCATCTGGTAATTGATCAAGATGATTTATACCTAAAAAGTCTAAGAAATAGTCTGTTGTCACATAGAGATTAGGACGTCCTAAAACTTCTTTTTTACCATCTTCTTTGATTAACCCTAGAGATAATAATTTCGTAATGGCTCCACTAGAATTGACGCCTCGAATATCATCTACCTCCACTCTAGTCACTGGTTGCTTATACGCAATAATGGACAACACTTCTAAACTTGCTCGTGACAAACTTTGATTGATAGGTGTCTTGGCATAAGAACGTAATAACTCAGCATGTTTAGCTTTTGTCACCAGTTTGTAAGTTTTGGCAGTCTCTAGAAGGCAGAGCGCACTATTCTCATCAGCATCATACTTTTCCTTCAATCGTTCCAGTTGCTGATATAGGGCTGACGGTGTAACATCTAGTAATTCTCCTAATTGCCTCAGTGAAACCCCCTCTTCACCAGCTACAAAAAGTACGGCTTCTAGTTGTGCGATATATGTCATCTTGGCTCTCCTTCTAGTAGAATTTCTCCAAAGGTCTCTGCTTGATAGGCAAAAACCTTATGCACCTTAATCAATTCCAAGGTTGCCAAAAATAGGGTTATCATTTCTGTAAGGCTTTGACTGCTTGCAAACAGTTCTGATAACGGTAATTGTTTGTTAATAGTCAATGCCTCTTCAACTCTTGTCATCATATCTTCAATTTTGTAGTCCTCACGCTCAATAACCGTGTGATCATGTTTGATTGATTCCTGTTTAGCTGACATAATCATCGAAAAGGCTAAGAAAATATCCAATGTTGTCTTGTCATGATTCAATACCATGTCATCATAAATCAATTCTTCCTTAGGTTTGGCAAAAAATTGTGTCCGCCAAGCATGCTGATTAGCGATTTCACCACTAAGTTCTTTATAGGTTTTATATTCTTCTAACTGCGTCAAAAGGGTCAATTCAGGGTCATCTTCCTGTACAAGTGGCTCGACAACTTTAGGGAGGAGCTTTCGACTCTTGATTAGCATGAGTTGGCTCGCCATCACCATGTAGTCGCCCGCTACTTCTAAACGCATGCTCTGTAGTGTCGCAATAAAAGCCAAATACTGTTCGATGACTTCTACGATAGGCACATCATAAATATCCATTTCATACTTTGAGACCAAATGTAATAATAAATCCAAAGGTCCCTCAAAATCTTTTAATTTAATATCCATTTAATTGATAATACTTCTCCAAAGTCACTGTTGTTTTTAACCCTAAGGCTTTTGCTAATTCCAAAATAGACTTTCCTTCCTTGACCTGTTGCAAAATAAATTGCTCTCTCAATTTTTGAGCCGTCAATGTTTCTCTGCCAATCTCAATCAAATAACGGTTAAGCTGATGAAACAGCCATTGCCTTGTGTAAGGTTTTCCTCCATGGTCAAAGAGATAAGACCCTGATAGCTGTTTTTCTAGTACTGAACTAACAAAAGCAGACAAGGCAAGAGTGCGTTGCAATTTACCTTGTCTAATCGTTAAAATCCTAAATGTAAGGTCTATATCACTAACCTTAATCCCTAATATCTCACTCGGTAATAATCCTAAATCTATCATCAAAAGAACAATCAAATAGCCATTACTCAAGTCCTGTTCTTCGTATAGAAAGGACCAATCCAAGAGAGGCTCCATCTGTTTAGTACCAACTTGTGACTTAAGCCTTGTACTAAGCTCTATTTTGTAGAATGCCGGTATTATATTTTTTTGATAGAGAAAATATAAAAATTGATTCACAGCCGAACGCTTACGTTGTTGAGCACTTTTACTAAGTCCCTCTAAAAAGTGACGATAATGCAAAAGAGTCTTCTCGTTGATATCACTTACCATCTGACAGAACTGCTCAAGGTCGTAGTAATAAGCCTGACGCGAATTATGAGACAAATTCTTTTGTGATATAAAAGGCTCTATCTCCTGTACCAATAAAGATTTCTTACTATTAGTTACGTCTTGACTTTTCAACCGGCTGAACCATCCTCTTTTTCAACTATATCATAATGTTTTTTAAAATCATGTAAGAGACTATTAATACTCTTTAAAATGGCTTTTCGTGTGACAATTCCCAAAAAATGCTGTTCTTCTGTAACAACAGGTAGGAAAGACGCATCTACTAATTTATGCATGATTTCAGTTAAACTTGCCGTTGGCAAGATAGATGGAATTCTTTTATTCACCATTAATGAAATATCCATAGTAGCAAAATCATCATCACTAATCTGGTGCTCAGCCTGATAGCCAACAATATCAGCCGCACTAATGGTTCCTATATAGCGTCTATCTTTGGTCATTACTGGAACTCGTGAAAAACCATTACTGGCTAACAACAATAAGGCATGGTCTGTGTTATGAGTATCAATAAAGATAGCCAATTCGTCTGTAGGGGTCATGTAAGAATCGTGATAAACACTTAAAAAGGTTTCAAATTCTCTAGCAATCATCTGTCAAATTCCTTTGATAAACTTGGGTATAAATCATGTTCACGCGTGTAGTAATCAACCTTGATTTTATCATCAGTCACCGTCAAAACAGCATAGAGGCATTCCTTAATATCACCTCTAGGCTGGCTAACAGAACCAGGATTGACAAATATTGTTTTACCGTTTCGCCAAGCTGCTGGACGATGGAGATGCCCATAAAGACAAATATCAGCATCCTCTGATTGAGCCAGTAAATCTAAGCGACTCCAATCAAAATTGATACCATAAAGATGTCCGTGCGTTTGAATAATCGTTAGGCCTTCAAAGCGAGTCACCAAATCATCAGGATAATCCCCATCCCAATCACAATTACCACGCACTACCTTGATACCTGTCCAAACAGATTCTTTAGCTGGAATTTCAGAATCCCCATTGTGGAAAATGGCTGCAACTTGTCCCTCATATCTTGCCTTGATTGCCTCAACAACTGCCCTATCTCCATGAGAATCACTCATTACAACTAATTTGTAGCTAGCCATGTTGGGAACTCCTTCATTAATTTTTGTAAAGCTAAGCCTCTATGTGAAATGGCATTTTTTTCCTCAGCAGATAACTCAGCAGCACTACGCCCTGTTTCACCTACCAAGAACAGAGGATCATAACCAAAACCTCCTTCTCCCTTAGCATCAAAACCAATATACCCATGCCAATCAGCGTCAACAACCAAACTTTCTTTACCTGGTTTTGCAA
The DNA here is from genome assembly GCF_053206505.1 of Streptococcus fryi. Classification (NCBI taxonomy): domain Bacteria; kingdom Bacillati; phylum Bacillota; class Bacilli; order Lactobacillales; family Streptococcaceae; genus Streptococcus; species Streptococcus fryi. The sequence continues at coordinate 36,150 of NZ_JBRUGW010000005.1, forward strand.
CAACTAAAGTGGAATGGAATTGAGCACTTCGGTTTTTCAAATCAAATACCATTGCTAATTCGTGAAGGAGCTTAGCATTATTTTTAGCATCCGTGGCATCTGGCCCTGAAAAACGAGCTGACCATACTCCAGGTAAGCCACCTAGCACATCAACTTTTAAGCCTGAATCATCGGCCAAAACCATACGTCCCGTCAATTTTGCAATCGTCTCAGCTTTTAGACGGGCGTTTTCTTCAAAGGTTGTCCCTGTTTCAGCCACGTCAGGCAAATCAGGGTAGTCATTCAAGTTTTCCACAGCAATCCCAAGACTAGCAAACATTTGCCTAAACTCTTTTGTCTTACCCTCATTTTTAGTCGCAATCAATATGGTATCACCGACAGCTAACGCTTGGTCTTCTTTACCAAAAAAAGCTGCTTTGGAAACTCCACCTTCTGGGAGGTGAACTAATACTAATTTATCGCCCTCTGTTACCAAAACGGCTCCTTGATGTTGGGTAATGGTCAGTTGGCGCCCCATTTCTTGATTAATCATATCAATGACAAAGGACATCAAGAGAAATGGATTGTCGTATTTTAGGACGTTGACATCATATCCCTTGCTATCCCAGTCAGATGACTCATCTAATCTAGGTGACTCAACTAAATTTTCCAAAGCATGTGATAATCTCATCAGGTCATCACCATGCCCGTCAAACATGCGACCAATCAGATTAAAGCCACCCCATCTGCCGATAAACCAGTTATGATCATCTTTGTATTCGTAAATCTTGTCACTCATAAATCTACATGCTCCACTTCTATTTCCTCTTGTAACCATTCTTGAGCGATAGCTTTAAAACTGCTACTGCTGGCCGTTGTATAAAAACGATGTTTTTTATCACGATCTTGTCGAGGGTGATTAATCTCAAAATAATTCAACAGAACAGAAATATCTCTAATACACTCTGCTCCGCTATCAATCAATTTAACCTCTGGTCCCATCACATTTTGAATGATAGGTCTGAGTAAGGGGTAATGCGTACAGCCCATAACCAAGGTATCAACCTGACCAACTAAAGGCTCCAATGTTTCATAAACCACTTTTTTAGCCAAACTTGAACTCACCTGATTGGATTCAACAATCGGTACAAATTTAGGACAAGCCAAACTCTTAACATCTATCTGAGGAGCTAAGCCAGTTATTGTCTCTTTGTAAACATCAGATTTGACCGTCATAGGTGTGCCAATCACTCCAATATGACCAGTTGTACTTGACTTAATTGCTGCACTAGAGCCAGGTGAAATGACACCCACAACAGGAATATCTAAAGCTGCCTTAACTTCTGACCAAGCTACCGCCGTTGCGGTATTACAAGCAAAAACAATCATTTTAACGTCTTTGGTCAGTAAAAAATTGACCAAATCCCAAGTGAACTCTCGAATTTGTTCTGCTGTGCGAGGACCATAAGGGGCCCTAGCAGAGTCTCCAATATAAACAACTTCTTCATGTGGAAGCTGACGCATCAGTTCGCGTACAACTGTTAAGCCACCCACACCAGAATCTAAAAATCCAATCGGTCTGGTATCCATAATATTTTCCTTCTAAAATAGAGGTTGGAACCCTTCCAACCTCACTTTTTGAATAAGATAGTCTATCCTTTGAACTCTATTTTTTAGCTATCATGCAAGCTATCATTATTTTTTCTTTGCTTTTGCCATTGCATCTTTTTGTTGCTTAATGATTTGACGATAGGTTTGCTGAATTTTAGCCTCACTTGGCTTCTGACCTGTTTGAGACATCATTTCACGAATGGCATCTGGTGTCAAACGTGGGTGCTCACCAAAGTCCTTTTCAACTTGCTTGCGTAGGGTGTAAGCTCCTGCAAAGAATCCACCACCGAAAGCTGCTAATACCAATAAAATCCATAAAAATGTATTCATATTCTATAACTCCTACTTTTATTCACTTCAATAAGTATATCAGATTTATGCTTTTTTTTCAATTATCTACTTGCCTTTGAAAAACATCTCTAAGGAAAAAAACATCTCCAAAAGAAATGTTGGAAATGTTTTTAGTAGTCAGTTATCTTAGTCATTTCTTCCAAAAAGACGAAGTAAGCTAAGGAAAAGGTTGACAAAATCAAGATAAAGGCTGAGAGCCATCGAAATAGCCCAACCATTATTGACTTGACCGCCTGTGCTGCGATAAACATTCTTGATTAACTGATTTTCATGAGCAATCAAGCCTGAAAAAATCACAACAGAAACAAGGCTAATCATGAAACTCATTCCTGAACTTCTTAGGAAAATATTGACCAACCCAGCAATCAATAAGCCAATCAAACCAGCCATCAAGGCTTTTCTCATACCAGACAGGTCTTTTTTGATAAAGCGACCAATTATTGCCATCGTGAAAAATAAGAGAGATGATGACACAAAGGCCGCAAGAACCGTAGCTTGTGCATATCTAGCAATAATAAAGGTCATTGTAAAGCCATTAAGAGCTGAATAAGTAATGTAGAGTGGCAAAGCCATGGGACTATTTTTCCGAGCAGCTCCACTGGCAAACATGACTAAAGCTAATTCGATAAATCCTGCTGCAAAGTAAAGCCAAGGGGAAGTCATGGCGAGATAAGCGATATTTTGCGGGAATAACACTAACATCATGGCTGAAACTAGTGCTGACAAACCAATTCCAAGACCAACAAACCCATAAATTTTAGCGTAAAACGCATTAAGACTCATCTGCTCATTAACATAAATTGTATTTTCTGACATATAAACTCCTTTTCATTAAGTTTTGAACTATTATAACATATATCTATCATCACATGAAATAAAACATTAAGATACCACCTGCCACGGCAACATTTAAACTTTCTGCTTGTCCTGGCATGGTAATATGAACCAATTTATCCGCCTTATCAGCTACCACCTGAGAAATTCCCTTACCTTCATTACCCATGACCAGTAAAAAACGAGATGACTTGTCAACCGTCTGATAATCTACTGATTCAGAAGACAAGGTCGTCGCTAGTACTGGTGTTTTCAATATCTTAGCTTTATCAATAAGCTCAACAATATCACAACGGATAACAGGGAGATGGAAATGACTCCCTTGCATCGATCTCAAAGTTTTAGCATTATAAATGTCAGCACTCTTATCTGAGATAAAAACAGCATCAAAACCTGCAGCATCAGCAGTTCTAATTAAAGTACCGAGGTTACCTGGATCTTGCACATCTTCCAAAACCAAGTAGCGTCCTTGTGATATGTCTGGTAAAACAGGAACATCATAGGCAATTGCTGCTACAACTCCTTGTGGAGATGGTGACTGAGCTAAATCTGCCAAAATCTCCTCTGAAACAATAATGACATTAGGAAGATGAGCTACTGCTTGGGCATGATCTTCTGTGGCAAAAACATGATTAAACGAAGCACCAGATTTCTCCGCTTCTTCTACCAGATGCCAACCTTCAATCAAGTAAGCATGTGTGCGATATTTCTTTTGATGTAACTTTTTAGTCTGTTTGATTAGATTATTTGCTCGTGATGTTATTTTAATCATAATCACATTATACCATATTATTCACTACAAGGTCTTTAAAAACAAGTCCAATCACAACATGAAAACGCTATTCAGATTAGTGATTTGTGCTATAATAGCAGTAACAGGACTACTGGAGGTCAAGATGCAAAAAGTTCGAATATTAGTGTCAGGTCGGGTACAAGGGGTTGGTTTTCGCTTTTTCACTTATACTACAGCTTTGACCATTGGCGATATTTATGGACGTGTTTGGAATAATGATGATGGCACAGTCGAAATTCATGCTCAATCACCATTCCCTCAAAAACTCACCGAATTTATTCAGAATATCCGAAAAGGGAATCCTTTTTCCAAAGTTGCCTACGTTGATGTTGTGCTAACACATTTTCCGGATTATGATAGTTTTAAAATGTCTAGATGAGTCGATTAAGAGTTTTTCAGCAGAAATCTTGTGATTTTAAGAAAAAAAAGGTAGAATAGTTAGGTATTACATAAAAAAGGAAGACAATTGTGACAAATTTAAAACGTATTCTATTTTCAGGTTTAGCCTTAAGCCTACTATTCTTATTATCTGGGTGTGTCCCTACTGACAAGACAACTGGTTTACCAACAGGAGAAGGGCTTATCTATAAGTTCTTAATCGCTCCTATGGGCGATCTTATTCAATACTTTGCTGACAATCAAGGACTAGGCTATGGTTTGTCGATTATTATCGTAACGATTCTTATTCGTGTGCTGATCATCATGCCTCTTGGACTTTACCAAAGTTGGAAATCAACTTACCAAGCTGAAAAGCGTCATTACCTCAACTACATCTTCCAACCTATCCAAGACAGGTTAAAAACAGCAGAAACCCAAGAGGAAAAACTGGCTATTCAAACCGAATTGATGGCAGCTCAAAAAGAATACGGTATCAGTATGTTCGGTGGTATCGGATGTCTGCCAGTCCTAATTCAATGGCCATTCTTTACTGCTCTTTTCTATGCAGCACGCTATACAGAAGGTATCGCCGGTTCTAAATTCCTTTGGTTCCAGTTAGACCATTCTGGCGATATTCCATTGATTGCTATCATCGCTGCCTTGTACCTCTTCCAAGCTTGGTTATCTATGCAGGCTGTTCCAGAAGAACAACGCGAGCAGATGAAAACCATGATGTACTCAACACCGATTTTGATGATCTTCTTTGCTTGGTCATCTCCAGCAGGAGTTGCACTCTACTGGCTAGTCGGAGGAATCTTCTCTATCATTCAACAATTGATTGTTATGTTCATCATTAAACCTAAAATTCGTCATCAAGTTGAAGAAGAGTACCGTCTCAATCCACCAAAACCATACCAACATAAAACAGCCGCACCAAAAGATGTAACACCTAAAACGCAACAAACAATTGAAAACAAACCTACATCTAAGCGTAACGCTGGTAAACAACGTCAAAGATAGACATCTTACAATAACTAAAAATGTGTTAACCACCTATTAAGGTGGTTTTCTTTATACTAAAAAGACTATTAAAAGCATTAAAAATGGAAGATAAGCATCATTTCATTGAAATCACACTTATCTTCCTCCCCTCTAACCATTAACGAGGGAGCAACTCTCATACCAAAGCTGGTTTAGACGACCAATCCAATAAAATAGTCATAATCAATTGAATGACGAGATTAGAGACTTTTGCCATAAATTCGTCTATTACTCTCTAAACCCATTGTATGTCCTTAACCTAATAAGCCATCCACTTCTAAACTGTTCAAGAAATAAGGCATTTGAATACGCCACCAAGGCCAATCGTGTGCGACATCTTCTCCCCAGTAATCAAACCAACCGGTTAATGATTTTGCTTGAAAAGCTCTTTCCAATGCCCTAGTATCTGAAACATGCGGTTCTTCCCATGCTCCTTGACCAACGGCTACAATAAAACGATTTTTTCGATAATGGTCAATAAACCAACCATCTTCTTGATTCCAGAGGTAGTCTAGAGGTGAATTATGATAAATCACCTCGTCTCCATGATACTCTCCTGTAAAGAAACGTACATCATAAACACCTGATAAAGCTACTGCCACATCAAACAAATCTGGATGACGAAAAGCAAAATTGATCGTATGATAGCCACCCATACTACAACCTGTTGCTACCATACCACCGGACCAGCCTGACTCATGACGGATCAAGGGAACCAATTCATTGATGATATAACGGTCATAAGCGTTATGAGCAAGCGCCATATCATGTCCTGATTTATTAAAATTCAACCAAGACTCACTATCATAAGAATCTGGTGTATAAAATGTTACCAGCCCCCTATTAATAAAATCACTACAAGCCTCAATCATCCCAAAATCAGCATATTCATTCTGACTACCACCAGAAGACGGAAATACAATAACTGGTTTTCCTGCATGACCATAGACATTGAAAGCCATTTCCTTACCTAACTCACTACTCCAGTGACTTCTCTGCTCAAAATGCATCACTTACCTCACTATTCCATTTTGTCATGGACAAAGCGAATCATATCTCTCAGTTCATCCATAGTTCTTGTTCTTGCTACGATGCCTAAATCTCCCATAATCTTCGCAAAGACACCCGGAACTTGTTGCATACTAATAATCTGATGACCGTATCTTTCCAAAATCTCATCAATACTATGACGATAGCTATGACTTGACTTACGTGAGATGTAAGCACAATGATAAGCTCTACTAATCTTAGCATCAAAGTGATTGGTTTTGACCAAGTTAGCATAAGCTCTGAAAATATCAAAATCATTAGCATAATTCCACATATCAATTGTCAAACCACCCGGTGGTCTAGCGTTAATTTCAAGCGGTATAAGCTCCTGTGTAGCCTTTACGCGGAAAAATTCAAAATGGAAGAAACGTTCTCTCACATTAAAAGCCTTGACACAAGTACGTCCTAGCTCAATCAGTTCTTGAGATATCTCTCGTGGTATGTAATAAAACATATCTTTATCCTTTGACACCGTCTCCAACAAGGATTCTGAATGTTCATTACTTGAGAAGAAAACCAATTGACCATCTTGGTCAGCCAAACCATCAAAGGTAACAATATCACCATCAACAAACTCTTCCATGATGTAGTCAATACCTAAAGTACGCTGAGCAAAGAACTCCTCTAATTCCTGTTCTGATTTAATCTTGTAAGTATCTGAAGCACCTACACCTGAATTAGGTTTGATAATCACAGGGTATGATAAGTCTTCAGCTAATTGCCTTGCATCCTCATTAGTTGTGAAAACACGACCACGTGCCACTTTAAGACCCGCACCACGAAAAATCTCCTTCATCTGCGACTTGGTCTTTATTCCTTCCATTTCGTCGATCTTATAACCAAAGACATTAAAATCAGAACGCAATTGGGCATCTAACTCTAGCCAATACTCATTATGAGATTCAATACGGTCAATCTTACCATATTTGTGAGCAAAATAAGCCACACCTCGATACATCTGATCATAGTCATGCATATCATCAACACGATAGTATTCTGTTAAATGTTCCCTAAGTCCCTGACTTAAATCATCATAAGAGGCATCACCGATGCCTAAAGTCCTCACACCAGCTTGATGCAAACGATGAGCAAACGTTTCAAAATTTGCTGGAAAATGTGGGGACACCATCACAAAATTCAAGTTTTTTTCCATTTTTCATCCTCACTAAGATAATTTTTTACAGTTTATCATATTTTAAAGCATTTGGCTATAAAATTATCTGAAAATTTTTAAAATAACAACACTAAAAAAGTTATTTTTTAAGCCTATTGACTAGCTTTTTTGATAAAATATGATACACTTTTCTTATGAAGATTTCAAAAATTATTAACCATGTTGTTCACGAAAATACTTACATTCTTAGCAATGATGATGCCATTATCGTCATCGATCCAGGTAGCGATAGCGATACTATTATCACTAAAATCAAAGAACTTGGTAAACCTGTTATTGCTATTTTATTGACACATACACATTATGATCATATTATGGGGCTTGATGCCGTTCGAGAAGCATTTGAACATCCACCAGTCTATGTCTCTGATAAAGAAGCTAGTTGGCTCTACACACCGACCGATAATTTATCTGGTCTTGAGCGTCACAGTGATTTACCTGATGTTATTGCTAAACCCGCTGAAGAGCATTTTCAATATGACGTCCCCTATTATTTAGGTAACTTTACGTTTTCTGTGGTTAAAACACCTGGTCACTCATGGGGTGGCGTTTCCTTTATCTTCCACGATGACGACGTAGTATTCACGGGAGATGCACTTTTTAAGGGAACCATTGGACGCTGGGACTTACCTACAAGTAACCATGAGGATTTAATCAGAGGTATCAAAGAAAATCTGTTCACACTTCCAGAACACTATGTGGTTCACCCAGGACATGGTATGAATACAACTATTGGAACTGAAATCAGATACAATCCACATTTTAATTAGTGTCTGAGATAGAAACTTCTGCCTTAACACATTTTAGTGTAGTACATAAAGCAACAAAAAACTTAGTCTTTCAATGAAGGACTAAGTTTTTTGTCAATTATAACGAGGCACTTAATATAGCAATAAGATTTTCAAACAAGACTTATTTTCCAATCGTTGACCGTTTAACACCCAATCGTGAGATATCCTTCAAGGTAAAATAAGCTAATACTGCCATACCAATTATAACAAACACCTCTGGCGGAGACTGTAAGATTCTTAGAAAGGTCAGAAAGGCCAAAACAATCATCAAGGCAACAAAACCGACTATAGTAATCATATTCATTGTATTTTTAACACTCTTGGGTGCCCCGAAGAGATAATATAATACAATAAGTATAGCGATGATGAGATATGTCATTTTGACCTCCTTTCCATTCTTATTCTTCAGTAGCTAATTTTTTCTTTTTAGCAGCTTTATCACGTTCTGCTTTGTTCAAGATTTGTTTACGAAGACGAATAGACTCTGGTGTGACTTCCATATACTCGTCATCATTCAAGAACTCAAGTGATTCTTCTAATGTCAAAATACGTGGTGTCTTGATAACAGCTGTCTGGTCTTTCGTTGCTGAACGCACGTTTGTCATTTGTTTTGCTGTTGTGATATTAACCGTCAAGTCGTTGTCGCGTGAGTTTTCACCGATAATCATTCCCTCATATACTTCAGTACCTGGGTTAACAAAGATTGTTCCACGCTCTTCAATACGCATGATAGAGTATGTGGTTGCCTTACCAGCATCAATTGAGACAAGAGCACCACGATGACGACCTCCGATTTCACCAGCAACAACTGGTAAATATTGGTCAAATGTGTGGTTCATAATCCCGTAACCACGTGTCATCGATAAGAACTCTGTTGAGTAACCAATCAAACCACGAGCAGGTACTAAGAATACAAGGCGTGTTTGTCCGTTACCTGTTGCTTGCATATCAAGCATTTCACCCTTACGCTCTGACAATGACTGGATAACAGCACCTTGATATTCCTCAGGTGTGTCGATTTGCACACGCTCAAATGGCTCCATCTTCACACCGTCAATTTCCTTGATGATAACTTCTGGACGTGACACTTGTAGCTCGTAACCTTCACGACGCATGGTTTCAATCAAGATAGATAAGTGCAATTCACCGCGTCCTGATACTGTCCATTTATCTGGTGAATCTGTTGGTTCAACACGAAGCGATACGTCCGTCTGCAATTCTGCCAAAAGACGTTCTTCCACCTTACGTGAGGTAATCCATTTCCCTTCACGTCCAGCAAATGGTGAATTGTTAACAAGGAATGTCATTTGAAGCGTTGGCTCATCAATGCGAAGAACTGGCAATGCTTCAACGGCATCTGTCGGTGTGATTGTCTCACCAACGAAGATGTCTTCCATACCAGAAACAGCAATCAAATCACCAGCTTTAGCTTCTTGAATTTCTTTACGCTCAAGCCCGAAGAAACCAAAGAGCTTTGTGACACGGAAATTCTTGGTTGTACCATCTAATTTTGAAAGGGTTACCTGATCACCCACCTTAACTGTTCCACGGAAGACACGACCGATACCAATACGACCAACGAAATCATTGTAGTCAAGTAGTGACACTTGGAACTGTAATGGCTCATCTGAGTTATCAATTGGAGCTGGGATATGCTCAATGATGGTGTCAAAGATTGGTGCCATTGTTTTTTCTTGATCAGCTGGATTATCAGATAGAGATGATGTCCCGTTCAAGGCTGAAGCGTAAACCACTGGGAATTCTAACTGGTCATCATCTGCACCAAGTTCGATAAATAATTCTAAGACTTCATCAACAACTTCTTCTGGACGGGCTGATGGCTTATCAATTTTATTGATAACAACAATCGGAGTCAAGTTTTGCTCCAAGGCTTTTTTCAATACAAAACGTGTTTGAGGCATTGTCCCTTCATAAGAGTCAACCACAAGAACAACACCATCAACCATTTTCATGATACGCTCAACTTCACCACCAAAGTCCGCGTGTCCTGGCGTATCCATGATATTGATACGCACATCGTTATAAGAGACTGCAGTATTTTTAGCAAGGATTGTAATACCACGTTCTTTTTCGATATCGTTTGAGTCCATCGCACGTTCATCTAAGGTCGTACGCGCATCAAGGGTTTGTGATTGCTTAAGCAATTCATCCACCAAAGTCGTTTTCCCATGGTCAACGTGGGCGATAATGGCGATATTACGAATATCTTCTCTTAATTTTGTCATTTGTTTATCCTTTTGTCTTTTCTTTTATAAGGCTGGTAAGGCTAATCTAGTCATACACTGCCACATCAGCCCTTTTCAACTTTAGAATTATACCATAAAAGCCTTCTAAAAAACAGAAATAAGGTAAGTGTAAATGTTTTCATAAGGAATTTAGCTTTTTTCAATGCTTTAGAGACATCTAATTTATAAAACCTCTTCATGCCCTTCTGACGGCAAATCCATCAAGGTATTTTCGTTGACGATGTTAATAAAATTCTCAATCATTCGCATACCATCTGGAGTACCTATACTTTCAGGATGGTATTGGACGGCATATATAGGCAGATCACGATGCTCAAAAGCCATGACTTCTCGATCTGGATGGCTGATAGCTGTGACTTTGAAGCTTTCAGGGAGCTTATCCACTGCTAAAGAATGGTAACGCATGACGGTAAACTCTGATGATACACCTTCAAATAAGCGTGATGGTGCTACCAATGTCACTTGACCTTGTTTACCATGCATGACCTGCCTTGCCAAGCGAACTTTAGCACCAAAAACCTCTGCGATAGCCTGATGCCCCAAACAAATCCCTAAAATGGGCTTTTTATCAACAAAACGCCGAATCAGTTCCTCCATTTGACCAGCATCCTTGGGCCATCCAGGTCCTGGCGAAAAGACAAGAGCTTGCGCCTGATGAGCTTTCTCACTCAGCTCAGGACTATCATTTTTAACCACCTCTACTGTCGTAAAGACAGATAGATACTGGGCTAAATTATAGGTAAACGAATCGTAGTTATCAATCAATAAAATCATCTCTTACACCTTTCCTGACCATATCCTACCACTTTCAGTAAGAACAAGCAACTGTTCTCATTTGGGATATGAAAAAAGACTACTGGCAATCATATAGTTAAGTAGCTGAAAAGACTTGAACTCTGCTTCCTGATTATCTAGTGTTGTCTTAGTAGAAACACAAATCTCATAATGCCATTAAAAAAACTAGGCAAAAAGCCTAGCATTACAATAAAGACAATTAGACCGTTTCTTTAACCTTACCGTCCCAAAACTCTAACCCGTCTTTTAGAACATAGATATCCGTGAAACCTGCTTTTTTCAAATGCTGAATGGCACGTGTCGTTCCTACTCCACGTCTGGCATCATAAAGCAAGACAGGCTTATCCTTTCTCAAGGCAGAAAGACTCATAGTAAACTGCATCATAGGGAAATTTCTAGCACCTAAAATATGTTTGCGGCGAAAACTTGCCGGTTCTCTAATGTCAATAACTTGACCTGTTCGCATCAAACTAGCAAATGTCTCATTATCAACAAACTTTGCACTCTTTTTAAGATTAAAATAGCGCCAAACTGTCCAAACCATGTAACCTACGGCAAAGGCCATCACGGCATAATTCAATACTTCTCTCATTCTTATTCTCCTTTTAGTAAGCAATAGAAAAGAAAGACAGAGACACCTGATAGCACCAAGCTGCCACTGCTCTTTCTATCTCATCTATTAATTATCCAATTGACGTGCTAAGCTAGCTGCACCAATAATACCTGCATCATTACCTAATTCAGCCATTTTAATCTTAGTAGACTGTCTTACTTGTGGGAAAGTAAAGTTCATAAAATATTTTTCAACACGCGCGCGAAGGAATTCACCTGCGGCAGAAACACCGCCACCAATGACAATTGAATCTGGATTGAGGATGTTAGCCATATTGGCTGATGCTAATCCTAAGTAAAAACAAACTTTTTCAACAACGCTATTTGCGAAGCTATCGCCAGCTTCTGCAGCGACAAAAACATCCTTACTAGTCACGGTTTCTCCGTTATCAATAGCTAGTTTTATCGGTGAATCACCTTCATAACTTTCAGCTAAAAGACGAGCAACTTTAACAACACCTGTTGCAGAAGCTACCGTTTCTAAACAACCATGACTACCACATGTACATGCAAAGCCGTCCGTTGGTTCGACAATCATATGCCCAATCTCACCACCTGCACCAGCGACGCCATGAATGAGATTGCCATCAGCGATGACACCACCGCCAACACCTGTTCCCAAAGTCATAAAAATCACATCTGGGTTGTTCTCTCCTGCTCCTACCCAACGCTCGCCAAGAGCTGCAACATTGGCATCGTTATCAATAGCAAATGGAATACCGGTTGCCTTTTCAATAGCAGAACCCACTTCTTGTGTTTTAGCCCAATTCAGATTATAAGCACCAGTAACTGTCTTTTTGTCACGGTCGACAGCACCAGGAGAACCCATTCCAATACCTGCAAAATCATCCTTTGTTAAACCATACAGGTCTAAACGGTGTTTAATAGACTCAATAATATCAGGCACAATGTGCTTACCGTCTTCTAATATGTTGGTCTCAATCGCCCATTTTTCTTGGACATCACCATCTAAGGTTAAAATACCAAATTTAATCGTTGTGCCACCCAAGTCAATACCTAATAATTTTTTTGCCATTTCTCATCCTCGACCAATACTTCTAGGACTGGTCTTGCCTTTCTAATTCTAGTCGGTGTTCACGTCGCAACACTAAATCTGCTAGCATATAATCCTCTTGAGAAATTAAACCATTATCATAAATAGCCTTCAACTCGATTTTCATTAATTCAATATCGTAGAGTCTTTTCCCCATATAGACGATAATACCAAAGCGTTTTAAGAGTTGTTGAACATCGTATAAGCTCTCCATAGTCTTCATTTTAGCAAAAAATAAACTCCTTTTCAAGATAGATATGCAATCGTTTTCCAAAAAACAGTAAAAAAACTGGCTGCTCTTCACAGTCAGTTTTCATATATCGCTCTTCTCAACAGATTAGTAAAGTCCTGGTGCTTGACCGATCTCTGCACGAAGCATCCAAATGTTTTTCTCAACTTCTCCAAGAGCATCTGCAAATAAACCATTAGTTGGATCATCGCCTTCTTCATCTGTAACATCTAAACCTTCTTGGTAAAGTCCTGCTAAGTAAGTGTAAACCTCAATCAAACGTTCCAAGTGATCTTTTACAGAAATATCATAACTTCCTGATTTCTCTTCTAATTTAGAGTTGTCAGAGAACTCTTTCAAAGTAGAATAAGGTGCACCACCAAGCGTGATTAGGCGTTCGCTAAACTCATCAAGGTGTTCATTTAAACCATCCATCAATTTATCCATTTGTGGATGAAGACGTAAGAAACCTGTACCACGCATGTACCAGTGAATTTGATGTACAATTGATGCAGCAACTGACAAGTCAGCAACAGTTTGATTTAAAACAGCTTTTGTTTTTGTACGTGTATGTGTCATTATAATATCCTCCAAAACTATTCTAAACTTTTATTTAGAATGATTATTATTTATGAATATAAGTATATCCTCTTTTATGATAGAAGTCAACGAAACAGCCTAGTTTTTCTCCTATTGGGCAAAGATTAAACTATTGTCTAAAAACACCCAAAAATAGCATTTGTAACTCTTTCATGACTAGGCTTATTATAACAAACATCAAAGAAATCTTCAATTTTTTTAGCGTTTCCTGATTCCATTACGAATAATATAATATGACCTATTTATTATTCTTTTTAGGAGCTTCAATTGGTTCATTTCTTGGTCTTGTCATTGACCGTTTCCCGGAAAAATCTATCATCACTCCTGCTAGCCATTGCCATAACTGTCAAACACATCTCAAACCATGGGATTTAATGCCTATCGTATCTCAAATCATCTGTCGCTTTAAGTGTCGCTATTGTCAGGTCAATATCCCTTTCTGGTATGCGTGTTTTGAGGGATTTTGCGGGGGACTTTTCTTAATATGGTACTGGGGGTTTCTTGACTTCTGGCAACTTTATTTCTTATTATTTAGCCTAACTCTTAGTCTCTATGATTTTAAAAATCAATCTTATCCTCTCATCATATGGTTAGGAGCAAACATCCCTTTGTACATGGTGTTTGGTATCAATAACTTAAGCATTATCTTTTTACTACTTTCTCTACTAGCTGAATATCGCTATATCAAAATGGGGAGCGGCGATTTTCTCTATCTAGCGAGTTTATCACTCCTCTTACCGTCATACCAGGTTTTATTGGTTATCCAAACAGCCTGTCTATTAGCCATCATCTATATACTCAAAAAAGGACAACCACAACAACCTATTGCCTTTGTCCCTTTTTTAACACTTGGTTACATGACGATACTAGTCAGTGACTACGTCTTGCTTTCCTTTTAAATCCTCTTTAATAATAGCGTATTGTGACATGTCAACAATGCCACGGTTATTCTTACGAACTTGACGCATGGTGCCTTCATAGGTCATCCCTGCTTTTTCCATCACACGACCGGACTGTTTGTTAAGAATATCATGGGCTGCTTTGATACGGTTAAAGCCAACATCTTTAATGAGAAAATCAATGACAGCTTTTGCCATTTCTGCCATGTAGCTATTCCCCCACCACGATCGACCGATGACCCAACCGAGTTCAGCTTCCTGTGTTTTGTCAATCTGATTGACTACGGCGATATTACCAATCAATTCGCCCGTCTCTTTCAGGACAATCCCCCACTGGTAAAAATGAGGATTCTCATAATGGGCAATACAAAAATCCAAAAAGGCTTTAGTATCTTCTTCACTTTTATGGGTTGGCCAAGTTAAATACTTAGTCACCTCATCATCAGACGTCCAGTTCTTAAAGGCAAGTGGAATATCCTCAGATTGAAAAGGGCGAGCCAGCAGACGTTCAGTTTCAAGTAATTGAGTTCCTAAATGCTTCATGACATCATCCTCCCCAAGTTCAACATCATTTGATGCGCTTAATAAATAAGCTGATTTTATCACAAATCTATTATCAAGACAAGACTTTTCCACTATCATATCTCTAGCTAATCCCTTTTAAAAAAGCTTAGACAATAAAGTACAAAAAGCGAACACGAGTAGTTTTCTAACAACTAGAATACTTTTGCGTTCACTTTTTGTGTCTTCTTTGTCAATTTGGACAATTTATGGTAAAGAAAGTCAATCTCTTTTTGTCCTAATCTCAATAATATTCCTTTATCAAACAGCCAACTGAATACATACACCTAGACATAAATGTTCTAGTGAGTTTCACCCGCCATTTGTCCTGCTTGCAGGCGGTACATCTTGTAATATGTCCCTTGACGCTCAAGTAATTCCTCATGGGTACCAGATTCGATGATTTGACCTTTTTTAAGGACATAAATGCAGTTGGCATCTTGGATAGTGGATAAACGATGGGCAATGGCAATGGTTGTTCGACCTTGTCGCATCTTCTCTAAAGAGTGCTGCACCAATTGTTCTGTCTCTGAATCAATATTGGCAGTGGCCTCATCTAAAATGAGGATTTTGGGTGAGCGTGCTATGGTTCTCGCAAAAGCCAATAACTGACGTTGTCCAGTTGAAAACGACGTCCCGCGTTCTGTCACAGCTTGGTCATAGCCATCTGGTAGCCCCTGAATAAACTGGTCTGCATCAACAAATGAAGCTGCTGCTTTAATCTCCTCATCTGATAAATCCTGATACATGGCGATATTTGACTTAATCGTTCCATGATAAAGGAAGGGCTCTTGCAAGACAAGACCAATAGACTGGCGAAGGGCTTCCTGACTATAAGACTTAATATCCTTACCATCAATCAAAATTTGCCCCGATTGGAATTCATAAAAACGCATGAGAACATTGATAATCGATGATTTACCAGACCCCGTAGCACCTACAAAGGCAATGGTTTCACCCGATTTGACCTCAAAAGACACCTTATCGAGAACTGGCGTTTGACCATCATAGCTAAATGATACCTCTTTAAAGACAATATCTCCTTGAACAATTTCTGTCTCCTGCCCAAATTGCTCTGGTTCGTAAGTTCGCTCATCAATCAATTTAAAGACACGACCAGCAGAAATCATTGACGTTTGTAAGGTTGAAAAGTTCTGTGTGACCTCAATCAGTGGGTCAAATAGTCGATTAACATACTGAATAAAGGCGTATATTTGACCTGCCGAAATACCGTATGTGTCAAATGTCAATCCAAAAAAAGTCATCAAAAGAGCGTAAGCTAATAATTTTAAGAGAGACATTGCCGGTCTTAAAAAGAGACTGTCAAGAGATACCGACCGACTACTATAAACCAAGTGTTCCTCGTTAATCGCATCAAACTCACTTTGTAGACGAGCTTCTTGTGAAAAAGCCTGAATGACACGAATACCTTCAATACTTTCTGCTAATTTACTATTGATATCACTGATCAACCGCCTTGTTTGAGACACAAGCTTAGCGGATATCTGTCTATAACGATTAACCAAAAGCACAATAATTGGTAAAAAAAGTGAAACAAGAAGTGTCAAGGTAACATTTAAGGTTAGCATAGTGTACAAGGTCACACCAAAAATAAATATGGCAGACACAAAATTGGCTAAAAGACCTGAAAACATTTCTGAGATACTCTCGGTATCATTAGTTATCCTAGAGACAATACTGCCTGAAGCAGTCTTATCAAAATACGACATACTAAGCTTTTCCATATTGGCAAATGCATCTCGGCGAATATCCTTGACCACACTATAAGACACCTTAGCAAAGAAAAAGGAACCGAAATACTGGATTAAAGTTTGCACAAGGTAAAGGGCATAATAGAACACCAACAGATAGATACCATCTGTACTCTCTCCCTTGATGTGTTCGTCAATAAAACGACTAGCAACCAAAGGAATGTAACTTTTGACAATGGATGTTGATAACAAGAGGGTTAGAGCTAAAATGGTTAAGAGTTTATAGGTTTTAACATAAGACATCAAACGTAAAAACACTCTTTTTTCTGGCTTTGTGTTAGTCATTAAGCTCCTCCATTTCTAATTGTTGGGCTAGATAGGTCTTCTGATACCAGCCCTCACTAGCAATCAATTCATCATGCGTTCCTCGCTCAATAATACGACCATTTTGCAAGACTAAAATCAAATCAGCATGGACAACCGCTGATAACCGGTGAGCCGTAATCAGAGTGGTTTTTCCTTGTCTATTTTGCTTGAGGTTGGTAATGATAGCATGTTCCGTCTTGGCATCGACAGCAGATAGGGAGTCATCTAGGATGAGAATATCAGGATTTAAAATCATGGCACGCCCAATAGCTAATCGCTGCTTTTGCCCACCAGATAAGGAAACGCCTTTTTCACCGACAACTGTCTCAAACTGCTCAGGCATGTCCATAATATCTTCGTAAACTTGAGCGAGTTTGGAAACCTCAACAACTGCTTCTTCTGTTAAGTTTGGATTACCAAAACGCACATTTTCTAGAATACTTCTGGCAAACAAAAATTGGTCTTGGGGAACATAACCTATGAGTTGTCTCAAATCAGACAAACGGTAATCTTTAATATTGGCACCATTGAGAGTTATCTGACCATCGGCTACATCATATTCTCGCAACAATAATTTTAACAAGGTCGTTTTTCCTGAGCCTGTCTGTCCAACCAGCCCCAAGGTTTGTCCTTTGGTCAATGTGAAATGAATATCTTTGAGTGTCTCACTATTATCATAGCTAAAACGGTCAATATCAAAAACCAAATCACCATTACGCACATCCGTTACAGGATGCTCTGTTTCGATAACATCTGATTGTTCTGCCAGTAACTGACTAATACGATTGTAAGATACGGTACCACGCTGACTCATATTGAATAAAAAGCCCATAGCCATCAAGGGCCAAACCAACATATCCAAATAAGTCATAAAGGTCACCAAATTCCCCAAGGTCACCTGACCCATCTTGATAAAATAAGAACCCACCAGTAAGGTTAAAACATACGAAGTCCCTACAAAAAGTAAGACAACAGGGCTAAACATGGCATCAAAAAACATGGTCGCAACATTCTTCTCATAAGTCGCTTGGTTGACCTCTTGGAAAGATGACAATTCCTCTTGCTGATACCCAAAAGATTTCGTCACCTTAATACCAGCAACAGACTCCTGAACCTTATTGTTTAAATCCGAAAAAGCCGCTTGCGAGACTTTCAAACGTTCATGCGTTTGTCGCCCTAAATAACTTGTTGTCAGCGCCATCAAAGGTAAGGGAATAATAGCAACTAAGGTCATCTGCCATGAAATCATGACAAACATCGTCACCAAGGTCACAAGGGCTGTAATCGTCGCATCCACAAAGGACATCACACCACCACCAGATAAACGTACTAAGGCATTGATATCATTAGTCGCATGCGCCATCAAATCACCTGTTCGGTAGCGTTGGTAAAAGCTTGGAGACATTTTTGTAAAATGCTCAAACAGACGTGAACGCATGATTTTTCCAAGACGATGAGATGTCGCTAAAATATACATTCGCCACACATAACGTAAGGCATACATGGCAAAAGCAGTTATCACTAATGCCAATAAACGCCATAATAACGCCTCACGCCGAAGTTGACCACTGGTGATTTGGTCAATCACCTTCCCCATAATCATAGGAGGAATCAAGTTGAGCAAACTGACTAAAACAAGAGCAACAATACCAATCAGATACCGTCGCTTTTCAAGTCTGAAAAACCACCATAAATCACGAACAATTTTCATATCAATCCTTTCTGTGATAGGAAACAAACACTAGATGTTGACACATCTTAAAAGTCATTCTGTATCCGATACATCCCATTCTCTAATATAGTCAGGCTAGGACAGTCGTCCTAGCCTGAAACGGTTATGATTTCAGTATAGCAAACCTCTTGACCAATTGGTAAAAGGTCAGAAAAGCCAAATACCCACCTAAAGTATTTGTCCATAGGTCATCCACTTCAAACACCCTATTGGCATCAATTAAGACATCTAAAAGAAGCTGCGTTCCCTCAATAAACAAACTAGTACATAAAGCTAAACCTATAGCTTTTTTAGGACTTCTTAAAGTGGGATAAAGAAAGAGTAAGCCTAAGATGAGAGGATAGAGGAGGAAAACATTGAGGAGATTTTGAATAAAAATCCACACCATCTCAAACCCAGTATCCACCTGCCCCAAACCAATTAAGGAATTAAAAGGTACTAATAGCAGACGGAGTCTACCAAAAGAGATAATATTTGGCGTCTGTACCCCATCAAACAAGTGAGGTTGTGGCATAAAACAGATGACAAAAACCGCTAGCATATAAACGATTGTCACTACTTGTATAGGTCTTTTTAACGAATCTTTGAGCGGAGAATATACTTTGGGAAAGCCGTAATTAGCCATTTGCCACCGCAGTTATCGCTGCTTGCCTATCTTTTTTCATGGTATTCGAACGCAGTTGCCCACAAGCTGCATCAATATCTGTCCCATGCTCTTGACGAACGACACAATTGACACCGTTTTTCTTCAAGACATCATAGAAAGCTGCTACTCTGGCTTTCGGTGAACGACTATACTGGTCATGCTCTGACACAGGGTTGTACGGAATTAAGTTGACATAGGACAACTTTTTGATGTCTTTCAAAAGATTAGCCAGCTCCTTAGCCTCCTTAACACCATCATTCACCTCATTAAGCATAATGTATTCGAAAGTGACACGACGATTCGTCGTCTCGATGTAATAATTGATGGCATCGAACAATTTTTCCAAAGGAAAGGCACGATTAATCTTCATTATGCTTGATCTGAGTTCATTATTCGGAGCGTGTAAGGATACTGCCAAGTTGACTTGCACACCCTCATGAGCAAAATCACGAATTTTATGGGCAAGACCTGATGTTGACACTGTGATGTGGCGAGCCCCTATACCCAAGCCATTATCATCATTAATGGTTCGCAAGAAGTTAAGAACATGTTGATAGTTATCAAAGGGTTCACCTATTCCCATAACAACCACGTGACTGACGCGCTCACCTAGACCACGCTCATCAAAATACTTTTGTACCAACATGATTTGTGCAGTAATTTCACCACTCGTTAAGTCACGTTGTTTTTTGATGAGCCCTGAAGCACAGAAGGTACAACCAATATTACAACCTACTTGCGTCGTAACACAGACTGACAAACCATAATGTTGCCTCATGAGCACCGTCTCAATCAACATACCATCAGGCAACTCAAAGAGGTACTTGACAGTCCCATCAGCAGATTCTTGAACAATACGCTGTTTCAAAGGATTTAAGCAAAACTCTTCGTTCAAACGATCTATAAAATCCTTAGAAATATTCGTCATTTCTTCAAAACTCTGGACTCTCTTACGGTACAACCAATCCCAAATTTGTGTTGCGCGGAACTTTTTCTCCCCCTGTTCTATAGCCCATTCAATTAATTGATCACGTGTCAAACTGTAAATTGAGCGTTTCATCCCTCTACCTCCATATCCTCATTAATTATCCTTCTTACGAATCACAAAGTGAGTTTGCGATCCTTGCGACTGTTGATGACCATCTTGAGTGACTTGCGACTGACGACGATCACGGCGTTTCTGACGCTTTTGACCTTGTTGATCTTTTTTTTCTCCAGACTTCAACTTTTGACGCTTGTCTTGCTGGCGCGATTGCTTGTCGGTCTGTTGTGATTTCCCCACCTTACTAGATGTTACTTTGTCCCCTTGTGGTTGGCTATTTTTTTGTGACGACGAACGGCGACGACGGCGACGAGCAGGCCCATCATCTTCAACAGGAAGGTCTTTAGGATTTTGATTTTCCAAAATAAAATAGGCACAACCAAAGTTACAATATTCCTTAAGGTAAATATCAATTTGATCAATGAGCTGCTGATCTGGGATTCCTTTTTGAGTCTTATAGAACCCTTTCAGTCGTAATTGCTCATTTCCCCAATCACCTACAATATAGTCATACTTTAGCAAAATCTCTGAAAACTTCTGCCCAAACACAGTCGCATCAAAGGCATTTTTATGATTTTCTAAAATCGTCAAAAGAATATCATCGCTTTTGACAAAGTGGTCAAAACTAACAAATTCTGGCCCTGGGTACTTGTTATAATTAAGTTGTTCAGGTGCAATATCTTTTCTCATTCATACTCCTCAAAGAAGTGCCACACTCCTTTGCTCTCTATATTTATATCGTAAAATCAACCAATCTAGGTCTTTAAAAAACAGGTGTTACTTGTCAAGGGCATATCACTAGATTAGTTCAATGATACCTTTCAGTTGGGGAATCTCTCATGCAATAGTGTGAGAATTATTCTCTGTTTCGACTGAATAACAATCTACACTATCCTGTCTCACTTCTCATAAAACGACAGACTAGCCCTTGTTTTCCTTTGCTTCTATTCATTTATTATACACCATTTTAAACGCTTTTTCACCTCTCCCTCTAACAAAAATCAACTTGATGTTCTAAATAAGAATACACTGACTTGTTTAATCTCTGATGTATTCCTGACTTTTTAACCCATATAATCGTCAATGACTTATGAACAAGTAGCTCTCATAAACTACTAAAAAACCTGAGGTAAAAAGCCTCAGGTCATTTTTAATCACGATCATCGTAACCTTTTGGATGGCTTGAATGCCATGCCCAAGCAGTTTCGATAATTTTATCAATATTATCAAATTGTGGTTTCCACCCCAGCACTTCACGAGCCTTATCAGAACTTGCAATCAAAGTATCTGGGTCTCCAGGACGACGGTCTGCCAACTCATGTGGAATCGGATGACCAGTCACTTTACGGGCTGCTTCGAGGATTTGGAGATTCGAAAATCCTGTTGAAGATCCTAAGTTAAAGGCTGTTGATGGATTCCCTGCTCTCAGATAGTCAACTGCCAACATATGAGCATCTGCAAGGTCAAATGGATGCACATAGTCACGCACATTTGTACCATCTGGTGTGTTGTAATCATCACCAAAAATCATGATCTTCTCGCGCTCACCTTGTGCCACTTGTAAGATAATTGGCAAGAGATGTGTTTCAGGACCATGGTCTTCACCGATACTGCCATCTGGTTTTGCGCCTGCAACATTGAAATAACGTAGAGGTACAAATTTGATGCCGTATGCTTGATCAGACCATTTCATGATGGTTTCCATCATCAACTTACTTTCACCGTATGGATTGATTGGATGTTGCGGTGTTGTTTCCTTGATTGGAATTTCCTCTGGAATACCATAGGTCGCCGCTGTAGACGAGAAGACAATCTTGTTAACCCCAACTTCTGCCATGACTTCTAATAAGCTAACCATACCCGCAGTGTTGTTATCAAAATATTTAAGTGGTTTTTCCATTGACTCTGCAACTAAGGAATAGGCTGCAAAGTGGATAACGGCATCAATCTCTGGATTTTCAGCAAAAACCTGTCGCATGAATGGTTTATCTGCCAAATCTCCTTCATAGAATTTGGCATCTGGATGAACAGCTGCCCTGTGACCTGTCACTAGATTGTCAACTACGACAACCTCTTCCTTACCCCATTCAACCAGGCGGTCAACCATGTGTGAGCCAATGTAACCAGCTCCTCCCAAGACTAAAATTGCCATAATTTCTCCCTTATTTAATTATCATCATATTTTAGTATAGACTAGTCGCACTAAACTTTCAAGCCCACATGTTCAACAAAACGTCTGAAAGCCGCTTGGCCAGTTTCATTACGTTTGTAAACTCCTGCATCTTCCAAAACTCTTGCAAAACGTTGCCCAACAGCTTGTCTCACAATCTCCTCAACAGTTTCTTCTGTCACTTCTGGATGACTAGCTTTTAAGTCTTCTGCCCAAGTTTTATGGTAATCTGTCAATTGGTGCTCTTGCCCAAGAAGGAAGTGCTCTACTTCTTTTAACTCGTCTTTCAATCGAGGTGGCAAGATGGCTAGCCCCATAACCTCAATCAAGCCAATATTTTCTTTTTTAATGTGTTGAACATCACGATGTGGATGGTAAATGCCATCTGGATGCTCTTCAGATGTGTGGTTATCACGCAATACCAAATCCAGTTCATAAAGACCATTTTTCTTACGTGCGATTGGCGTGACCGTATGGTGTGGCTCATCATTAGTCCACGCAAGAACATCTACCGTACTATCTGAGTAATCACGCCAAGCTAGACGAATTTTTTCAGCAAGTGCAACCAAGTCAGTCTTGTTATCACCTGATAAGCGGATGACAGACATTGGCCAGTTAACGATACCTGCTTTGATACCTTCAAAACCAACAAAAGTAAATTCCGAATCTAGACCTGCAATTTCCATTGGAAAGGTATGACGACCAGCCTGATAATGGTTGTGAGTCAATATCGAACCACCAACGATAGGCAAATCAGAGTTTGACCCTACAAAATAGTCTGGAAAAATATCAACAATATCAAGCAACTGTTCAAAGGTTTGAGCAGTAATCACCATCGGAACATGTTCTGTATTCAGAATAATACTGTGCTCATTAAAGTAAGCATAAGGTGAATACTGGAACCCCCATGTTTCCTGTCCTAAAGCCAAGCGAATAACTCTGTGATTAGCTCTGGCTGGATGGTCAAGACGGCCTTGATAACCCTCGTTTTCCATACACAATTGGCATTTAGGATAAGACGATGATTTTAACAACTTAGCTGCTGCAATGGCCTTAGGGTCTTTTTCAGGCTTGGACAAATTAATTGTTATTTCTAAATCACCGTACGGTGTTGGTGACTTGTAATAGATATTTTTAGCAATGGCAGCTAACTTGATGTAGTCGTTGCGTTTACTAAGGTCATAAAAATCAGCTACAGCTTGCGACGGATTGGTCTCATAAGTTTCCCAGAACCTTTTATTAACTTGACTTGGAACTGGTGTCACAAAATTCATCAATTCAGCACCTAGACAGTCTTTTTCTTCAAGCAAACCACCAACTTTACCATTTGTTACTGCCAACTCAACCAAGGCTTCCTTGAGAGCAATGATTTCTGACAATCGTGTTGCATCTTCTACACCATCCTCACCGACAAGGGCAAGAACTCTGTTTTTCAAATAAAATCTATCTTCTTCTGTGAAGTCTGATAGAGCAATGACTTGTGCCACAAAGGCATCTACTAATCCCACCATAAATTTATTTTCTCTCTAAGACGCGAGACCCTGCTGCCACCTCTGCGATATAAAAGGCAGGAGCATAGCCAATTTTATTAGTGTAGATTTCACCAACATTATCAATAAAGGCATCTACTTTGTCTTTCTTAACAATGGCGATACCACAGCCACCAAAGCCTGCACCTGTCATGCGGGCACCAAGAACGCCTTCTTGTTCCCAAGCTGTATGAGCAAGGGTATCTAATTCGATACCTGTTACTTCATAATCATGTTCAAGTGATACATGTGACGCATTAACCAGACGACCAAATTGTTCCAAATCACCATCTTGAAGAGCTTTACGAGCACGAGCAGTGCGTTCATTTTCTGATACAGCATGACGAGCACGTTTGATGCGGTCAGCATCTTTAATCAAGTAAGCATATTGGTCAAAGGTTTGACTATCAAGTTCACCAAGTGTTTTAATATCAAGAACTTCATTAAGCTCTTCAACAGCTTTTTCACATTCTGCACGACGTTCGTTGTATTTAGAGTCTGCCAATTCACGACGTTTATTTGTGTTCATGATGACAATCAGATGGTCACCTAAGTCAAGCGGAACAAGGTCATATTCAAGTGTATTGGTATCAAGATAGATAGCACTGTTATTTGCTCCCATACCGATGGCAAATTGATCCATGATACCAGAGTTGACACCGATAAACTCATTCTCTGTTTTTTTACCAATTTTTACTAAATCCAAACGTTCTAATTTAAGACCAAACAACTCTTCAACAACAATACCTGTCAACAACTCCAATGATGCAGATGACGACAAGCCTGCACCATTTGGAATATTACCAAGGACATACAAATCAAAACCAGTATCAATGGTATGACCTGCTTCTTGTAAGAACTTGATGACACCTTTAGGATAGTTTGTCCAGTTATCTTCCTTATTGAAAACAAGATGTTCAAGGTTGACTTCAATAATACCCTTGTCTTCAAAGTTACCAGAGAAGAAACGCAATACCTTGTCTTCACGTTTGCGAGCCACACCATAAGTTCCTAACGTAATAGCTGCTGGGAACACATGACCACCGTTATAATCAGTATGTTCACCAATCAAGTTGATACGACCTGGTGAGAAAAATACCGCATCTGCTTCTTCGCCAAAAACAGCACTAAAGGCTTGTTTCAATTCTTCATTTGTCATTTTTTTCTCCTTTTATATAATGATTTTGTCACTTTCATTTTACTCTCTAAAGAGCTATAAGTCAATTTAATTTTAGTAAAACTTTAGTAAAATTAAATTGACTTTATCACTTGTTTTGATATAATAATAGCAATCATAGAAATAGGTGATCATTATGGCAACCTTAAAAGATATTGCAAATCTCGCTCAAGTCTCCGTTGCAACAGTCTCACGTGTATTAAACCAAGACCCTAGCCTTTCTGTTGGTGAAGATACAAGACAGCGTATCCTTGTCTCAGCAGAACAAGTCGGCTATACCAAACACCTCAAGCATAAAACACTAGCCGATACGGATAAAAAAATAGCTGTCCTACAATGGTACAGCCAACAAGAAGAGTTAAACGACCTCTATTACTACTCGATTAGAATAGGGATTGAAAAACGTGCTGAAGAGCTTGGATATGCTACAGTACGCTATTTTAACAATACTATTTTCACAGAGAAACCTGATGTCTCAGGAATTATTGCCATTGGCAAGTTTAGCCAACGTCAAATCAAACAGTTAAAAACTATTTCTTCTCATCTCATTTTCGTTGATAGTGATACGCTTAGTCATGGACTACCTTGTGTCACAACTGATTTTGATAATGCTGTTCATGAAGTCATTGATTACTTTTTGTCAAAAGGACACCAACACATCGGCATGATTGCAGGTGAAGAAACCACGACCGATGGTCTTGAAAATCTTATTGACCAGCGTTTCAGAACATTTAAAAATTATTGTGGTGAGCAAGGTATTTATAATCCTAACTACATGTTTGTAGGGGCTTTTTCGACTCAAGATGGCTATGAACTGATGACTAAGGCTATCCAGCAACTCGATCATAAACTGCCTACTGCCTTTTTCATTGCAAACGATACACTTGCAATCGGAGCCTTGAGAGCCCTTCATGAACACCACATTCCCGTACCAGATCGTGTCAACATCATTTCCTTTAACGACACTCTATTAACACGACAAATCTATCCACCTTTATCAAGCGTCACAGTCTTTACAGAACAAATGGGCAGTACTGCTGTAGATATGATGATAGAGAGCTTGCACAGTCCA
Source organism: Streptococcus fryi (assembly GCF_053206505.1). Classification (NCBI taxonomy): domain Bacteria; kingdom Bacillati; phylum Bacillota; class Bacilli; order Lactobacillales; family Streptococcaceae; genus Streptococcus; species Streptococcus fryi. Next base: position 62,615 of record NZ_JBRUGW010000005.1, read on the forward strand.
AGCAACGTTCCTAAAATGGTAAGATTAGGCACAAAACTTAGTTTAAGAGATAGTAGCCATTGACCCATCACTAAAAATCAACAACTCTTTTGCGTGGAAAATCTAAATAAAACACCTGAAAGGATGACATCAATCCATTGTTAAAATACCATTTGACAATAGTGTCAGACAGCGTCTAATCACAATAAAAAACGAATGATTGATACTTAGTTTTACCAAACTAAGAAGTATCCCATTCGTTTTTTTCTGTTCTCAATAGCATCTTCTATATTTTTTATTACAGCCAAAGTCATTGACCTTTAGTTTAGCTATCTCTGTAAGTATAAATTCCAAGCTTCATCTTCTTTTAAAACCATAGTACTTGTATATTGCTGTCTATACTCATTCCAAACTAGTTCAAATAATTCGTCTGATTCCGCACGATATGAAATTGGTGAATCATATACTGTTAAACCATAACGAACAATCAAATCATTCAATTTTTGGTTATAGGCAGTATCAGTGGCATATAAACCAGTTAAAGCAGCTGTCGCATCCATATACGAATTGGTATTAGATTTTCTAGCATCCACATAAATCGGGGAACTTAACAAGTCAGCATAATCCAATAAGGAAGCCTCTGGGCTACCATATGATCTAAAATCAGCATAAATATGCTCAACGTTACCTAACCCATCATCTTCCCATGTCAACATCTTGACTGACTGACCATAGTAAGAACCTTTAATACCAAAATAGTTAAAATAAGGTGCTTGACTCAATCCTGACTGACCACTTGCTGATTCTAAAATCGCTTGGGCAATCATAACAGAAGCATAAATATCATACTCCTGACCTATATGTCTTGCTGTTTCCCCAACACTCTCAATAAAGGCTTCAGTTGATAATACTTGAGTACTTCCCACTTCAGCATAGGCCTTATCCTCATTAATTGTTCTTATGGTCGTCCACAACAAACTAAACAAAGCTAATGATACAGAAAGTAAAATCAACCATTTCCCATGCTTTATCTTTTTCATTTCAGCCCTCCTCATTACGATTAACCCCAGTATAGCAAATGTTATCCCAAAAGAAAAGTTAAAACACAGCTCTCTCAACAGCCTAATGACTTATCCACAGCCTTTTGTCCACAGTTCTTTAGTATTTTATACTTCTAATTGGCCTAATTACCTATAAAATATACCAAATTTTAGATAAAAGCGGTCTTTTTAAGCTAGTTGTCAACAAGCAAAAAAACTTTTCCACAAGCCATGTGGAAAAGTTTTACTCTAGTCTACCTAGACACAAGTTTCAAATCAATCAGTTATTACAGTGATTTGTAAAGCGCTATAGCATTTTCAACAGTGAAGCCATATTCTTTAAAGATACGGTCACTAGGTGCTGATGCTCCCCATGTATCAATCGTTAAGGTTTGTCCTACTAGACCAACATATTTACCCCAACCAAAGCTTGTGCCTGCTTCGATAGCTAGGCGTTTTGTGACATCAGCTGGCAGAACACTCGCCTTATAAGCATCATCTTGTTCATCAAAGAGGTTTTGTGATGGCATCGAAACCACACGCACGTGAACGCCTTCTGCTTCAAGGGCTGCTTGGGTATCCAAGGCCAATTTCACTTCAGAACCAGTAGCAATAATGATACCATCCAAGTCTCCTTTGGCTTCTGACAAGATATAAGCACCTTTATTAACACCTTCTGCTGCCAACTCAGCTGTCCCTTCAAGAACAGGTAAATTTTGACGTGTCAAAACGAGTGCCGTCGGGCGTTTTGTTTCTTCCAAAGCACGTTGCCAAGCGGCATTCACCTCGTTACCATCGGCTGGACGAATAACGTTTAAGTTTGGCATCGAACGAACACTTGCTAATTGTTCAACTGGCTCATGAGTTGGGCCATCCTCACCAACAGCAATTGAATCGTGGGTCAAGACATAAACAGTTGGTAATTCTTGAAGTGCCGCCATACGAACAGCTGGTAAAAGGTAGTTTGAGAAGACAAAGAAAGTTCCGCCATAAACACGTGTGCCACCATGCAGAGCAATACCATTCATAGCAGCTGCCATCGCAAACTCACGCACACCAAACCAAATATTACGTCCAGAATAGTTATCAGCTTGGAAATCTGTATCAGCTGCTACCATTGTATTATTCGAAGCAGAGAGGTCTGCTGAACCACCCCAAAACGATGGGACTTGTGCTGATATTTGTTGGATAGCTTTTTGACTTGACACACGGCTAGCAACACTTGTTCCTAGCTCATGAGCTTCTAAAGTCACCTCGACTGGCTGACCTGCAAATGCCGCCTTGTATTCTGCTGCTAATTCTGGATAAGCTTCTTCGTAACGAGCAAATAAATCATTCCACTCTTGCTCTGCTTTTTCACCCCTTGCTTTAATGCCAGCAGTAAAGCGCTCTGCAACTTCTTCTGGTACCGTAAACTCTGGGTAATCGTATCCATAGACTGATTTAGCATGTGCAATGCCTTCTGCACCAATTGGCGCCCCATGAACTGCTGAAGTTCCTTGTTTTTCAGCTCCATAACCAATGATTGTCTTAACCTCGATAATGGTTGGTCTGTCAATTTCTGCCTTAGCTTCTTCAATGGCTTTAGCAATTTCTTCTAAATCATTACCATCTTTAACGAGGATATGTTGCCAACCGTAAGCTTCAAAACGCCCTTTGACATCTTCTGTAAAAGCTTTTGATGTTGGTCCATCAAGTGAGATATCATTTGAATCATAAAGCAATACTAATTTACCTAATTTCAAATGACCTGCCAAACTAGCTGCTTCTTGGCTGACACCTTCCATCAAATCCCCATCACCATTCAAGGCATAGGTAAAATGATTAACGATCTCAAACCCTGGTTTGTTGAATTTGGCAGCTAAATGAGCTTCTGCCATTGCCATACCAAGCGCGTTGGCAATCCCTTGCCCAAGTGGTCCAGATGTTGCTTCCACACCATCTGTATGATTGACTTCTGGGTGTCCTGGTGTCTTAGAACCCCATTGACGGAAATTCTTCAAATCATCCATGCTCAAGTCATAGCCTGATAGGTGTAAAAGACTGTATAATAAAGCAGAACCGTGGCCTGCTGATAAGATAAAACGGTCTCTGTTTGTCCAAGAACGACTTGTTTTTGGATTAACTGTTAAAAACTTATTCCAAAGCACATAGGCCATTGGAGCTGCTCCCATCGGTAAGCCAGGATGTCCTGAATTAGCCTTTTGGATAGCCTCAATAGAAAGCGAACGGATCGTATTGACCGCTAAAGTGTCGATTGCATCAAATGTCATGGTAAAGACCTTTCTATATTTGTAATCGCTTCTATTATAGCACAAAATCAGCTTAACTGTAAAAAGCAAGGGAAACTTTCTTAGATGATCTTAAATTTTCAGGAAATCGCATGACTGTTATAATGAATACGACACATGTTTTAATTAGTTTTTTCATGTTATCTCTGACATTTTCTTAAACTGATAACGAATGGTAGTTTTGCTTAAAAAGTTATCATAAAATTTTGGTTAATGATAAAAAGAGGCAGCAATATACTGATCCCCAAATTCTTAGATGTTATATCTAACTAGTGGGTATCAATACGAAGTGCTACCTCTATAATACTTATGATTCTGGATCATCAAGACTGCGGCCGTGAAGGCCTTTTTCACGTTGAACCTGACGTAGTTTTTCAGGGGTGACATCATTGCCAGCCTCATCAACAATTTTAATCCCTTCAATATGGGCACGAACACTGCGACGATAACCTTCGATGTACTCCTCACGTAGTTTAGCTTGCTCAGCTAATTCTGCTTCAGTCAAACCTTCAGTCTTTTTCTTTTTAGATAATGCGTTGATACGGTCAATTTTAGCTTGCTCCATACGTCCTCCTATTTGGTGTTGATTTGGTTGAAAGCTGCGAAACGACGAGCTTTAGCCGTTAATCTCGCTAACAAGGCTAAACGGTTGGCTTTTAACTCGGCATCATCAACCATAACCATCGTATTGTCAAAGAAATCAGCAATCACAGGGCTAAGGGCAAATAGTTCTGATAGGTTTTCATCAATAGACTGGTCAAGTTTTAACGATAAAATAGCGTCATGAAGGGCTTTTTCCTGTGCGTTCTCAAAACGTGCCTCATCAACGACGTCACTATCAGCTTTTTCTGCCAAGTTTGCCACACGTGCCAAGCTTTCAACAGCTGATTTGAACCCTTCCTCTTTAGCCTTATCATGCAAGGCGTGAGCAATTTCAATCAAATCACGTACAACAAAGGTATCGCTAGCGAGAGTTGCTGTAATGATATCTTTAGACACTTTTTTATCAATCATTTTCTCAATACGAGCAGTGAAGAAAGCCATGACTTCTTCTTTTTCAGCGTAAGTCAAACTCGCTAATTCTAAGCTGTAAGCCTTGTCAAGCAAAACATCTAAGGAAATATCCCAACCAAACTTATCAAGGATACGCACAATTCCTTGCGTTGCACGACGAAGGGCATAAGGGTCATTAGACCCTGATGGAATAAGCCCCACTGTAAAGAATGACAAAATCGTATCTAACTTATCAGCGATAGCAAGCACTGCTCCAACCTTAGTATCTGGCAAGTCTCCTTCAGCACTTGTTGGCATATAGTGTTCACGGATAGCCGTTGCCACACCCGCTGACTCACCTGCAAGGAGGGCATATTTTTCACCCATCAAGCCTTGTAATTCATCAAATTCACCAACCATACCAGTTAACAGGTCAAATTTGTAAATCTCGCTAGCACGTGTCAAGTCAGCAATCTCTTCAGTTGATAAATCAGCCCATTCTGTCAATAACAAAGCCAAAGCTTTGGTTCTGTCCATATGCTCATAGAGAGAGCCAATTTTTTCATGGAAGGTCACATTTTTCAACTTTTCAACCAAATCAGCAATGTTCAGCTTCTGATCTTCTGTCCAGAAAAACTCCCCGTCTTCCAAACGAGCAACAAGAACTTTTTCATTACCTTTGACAACATTTTCGATGTGGTAGTCGTTACCGTTACGTACTGACACAAAGTTTGGCAAGAGCTTACCTGCCTTATCACGAACAACGAAGTAACGTTGATGGTTCTTCATTGACGTCACTAGAACTTCTTCTGGAACCTCTAAATATTTAGCGTCAAAAGCTCCCATGAAGGCTGTCGGGTACTCGACAAGGTTGAGAACCTCGTTAAGCAAGTCTTCGTCAATTTCAACCTGAACGCCCTCTTTCTCCTCGATGGCACGAATTTGCTCAACAATAAGGTTTTCGCGCTCATTGGCATCTGTTAGGACAAACTGAGCACGCAAATCATCTTCATAGCTATCTGCACTAGCAATCTCTGTTTCAGTCCCTAAAAAACGATGTCCACGGCTGATACGACCCGATGTGATGTCAAGGAAGTCCATTGCCAATGCCTTATCATCTAATAAGACAACCAAGGTATGAACAGGACGGATGTATTCAAAACGGTTATCAGCCCAATGCATGCTTACAGGAAAATTAAGCGAGTTTAAAACTCCTGGGATGCCAACAAGTACTTCTTCTGCTGAGCGGCCTGTCTCATGCTTGGTCACATAAACATACTCCTCACCCTTTATCTCACGGAAGGTGATATCTGCTGTTGTTAAGCCCTTACCACGTACAAATCCTTCGGCAGCCTTAGTAAAGTTACCGTCATCATCAAGAGCGATTTTCTTAGCAGGACCCTTAAAATCTTCTGTTAAATCCTCTTGTTTTTCAGCCAAACCAACGACACGAACAGCCAAACGACGAGGGGTTGAAAACATTTCAATCGCCTCAAACGCCAAACGATTATCCGTCAAAAAGACCACCATTTTGTCACGCAGTTGTTCCATACTGCGTGTGACCAAGTAAGCAGGCATTTCTTCCAAGCCCAATTCTACAAGTAAATTTTTTGTCATCTCTATCTCCTCTTTCAGTTCAAACTAGTCTTCTTCTACCAACAAGAGCTGACGTTTTGCCTCATCCAAAAGTGGATAGCCAAGGCGCTTACGTTCTGCTACGAATGTTTTGGCAACCACTCGCGCAAGATTACGAATGCGAGCGATGTAGCCTGCACGTTCTGTCACCGAAACAGCACCACGGGCGTCTAGCAAGTTAAAGGTGTGTGAACATTTCAACACATAGTCAAAGGCAGGGTGAACCAAAGACTCATCCAAACAACGTTTAGCTTCTGCTTCAAACGTTTCAAAATTAGCTAGAAGCATGTCTTGGTCACTCACTTCAAAACTGTATTTTGAATGCTCATATTCAGGTTGGGTAAAGATTTCACCATATTTAACACCCCTAGACCATTCAATATCATAGACAGATTCTACTTCTTGGATGTAAGATGCTAAACGCTCAAGACCATAAGTGATTTCAGCGGTGACTGGACTTGTTGCCAAACCACCAACCTGTTGGAAGTAAGTAAACTGTGTCACTTCCATCCCGTCAAGCCATACTTCCCAACCAAGTCCTGCTGAACCCGTTGATGGGTTTTCCCAGTTATCCTCAACAAAACGGATGTCATGTTCTAGAGGATTGATACCAAGTACCTCAAGAGACTTAAGATAAAGTTCTTGGATGTTACTTGGCGATGGTTTCATAACCACTTGGAATTGATGATGTTGGTAAAGGCGGTTTGGATTTTCACCGTAACGACCATCTGCTGGACGACGGCTAGGTTCTACATAAGCTGCATTCCATGGCTCAGGACCAATGGCACGTAGAAAAGTATAAGGACTCATGGTACCTGCACCTTTTTCTGTATCGTAAGCCTGCATTAACATACAGCCTTGTTCATTCCAGTATTGTTGTAAGGTGAGAATAATCTCTTGGAAAGTCAATTTGTTAGACATAGTTGCTCCTTTTAATATAATCTATGGTGACGCTTGCTCAAATCACCAAACCAAGCAATAGCTGAGTTAAAACCTGTCAAGGATATGAAAAAGAACCACGCTTTTGCTCCTATATCTGACAGATATAGGGGCGTCAAAACGCGGTTCCACCCTAATTTATTACTTCGTTGTTGATTTAATTGTATTCTAAAAGCGCCATTTTCTAAAGACTATCATCTGGCTTTCACCCTTCCAGATTCGCTAGGCATAATCATAAAGAAAACCTCTTTCATCAAATATTGTAACACAATTTAACAAAGCTGTCTAATATTTATGAATTACTTACCTAAGACTTTTTCATATCTCTGTTAGAATGCATTGCAAAAAATACTACAATCATCAAAGCAACAAAGAGGACTGTGATAAAACAGTTGATTACTCCTCAAAAATTGCTGAGTTAAATCCATCTGTCCTATCAAAATAAGCCTGATAAAGATTTGAACGAAGTCTATGAACAGCATTACCTGAAGGATTTTTCATATCTTCTTGATAGGCTTTCTTAAAGAGATCTAAAATGTCATTGGCATTCGTCGCTGCTACCTTGCTATTTTTCACTGATTTTAAACGTTCAAGTTTGTCAATCCGCTCTTTAAACATAGCCAGCTTGAAATCGGTCAAGGTCTTAAAGCTATCATCCTGGAAAACTTTCTTGACAATGTAGGTGTCTGACAAGGGAACCTTATCATGGGTAGCCTCATCAGAGTATTGGTTGGATATATAAGGTACCATACCTTCTAAGAAACCTTTATATGCAAGAAGTTCAAAAGCAGTTCGTCTGAAGGTGTAACCACCTGAAGCTCCTTCACTATTTTCTGATAAACCAAACATCGGTGTGTACAGTGGAATACGATGATAGGCGTTACGTCCTGCACTAGGACCTTGACGTAGACCAACTCGATCATTGAATGGGAAACGATTAACAACGGCATTCGCTGTGACCAAATCCTCCCAAGTCGTTATTTTTTTCAAATCACTGTAATCAAAATCAACGATTTGGTCAATCTTAGACGGGATAAGTGCCTGCTTATCTTGGTTATCTGCCACTAAAGTCATCTTTTTCAAGAGGTGTTCTTTTTGATAAAGTGGTAATTCTAAAATTGCCTTAGCTTCGGCATAGTCAAGCAAGTATAAAACATCCAGCATTCGTTTTGTATAAGTTTGTAAATCCTGTGCATTTCGGAAACGTTCTGGAGAGGCATTGACATGCTTAAAGGTACTATCTGACTCATCAAGTGTCGCATAGGTATTCCAGACAATCGCATCTCTTGTCGTTCCTCGTAAAGATTGGAACAAACCTTCAGCATAGTTTTCCTGACCTACTGTGACGCGTATGCCATGACCATCCAGATAGATACTATCTTCCAAAGCGTGAACCAACTCATGCGTCCAGATAGAGCCACTTTCAAAACCAGTCTTATCTAAGAGTAGACGATAGAAAGTGAGATCCTTACCATCCGATAGCGCATCAGCTCCAAAACCATTAGGGTTATGGAAATCTCCTATCGGCTTGAAGAAATCACGAGCCGCAGGGCTTTCATCATACCATCGGCCATTGATGAGATGAGCATCTCTGACTTTTACCGTATTATTGATCAACCTATCCTTAACCTTATCACTAGATATTCTATACCAGAAATCAATATGGTCACGATGGGCACGCGCATTACGATCCACCAACTTCGTAAAGTCAGCCATCGCCTGTGCATTGTTGAGATCAGACACATAGCCACTAATGCTACCCAAACTTAAGGTCGTATGGGTTGGTATCAGATAGACAGAACGTTCAGGCAACGTTAACAAAGGCAGGTACATCTTCTCAAATTCCCTGTTATTCAAGCGTTCAAATGTCTCAAGTACATGAGGAATACTCTTAGGAGCTTGTTCAGAAATATAAGCTTTAGTTGTTGTTTTGAACCAGTTGTTTGTTGTTTCCTCTGGTAAAAAGACTTTACGATTATAGTCTAAGAAATCATGTAGGTTAGCTTGCTTAGTCAATGGTGCAAAAACTTTTTTATACGTCTCAGCCGTCTGTGATGCATAAAGGTTTTCTGATTTCTTTCCAAGTGTTAATAAGAATTCAAGAGCATCCTGTCCAAGCGATAAGCTTTGCCAACTATTCGCAGCAATATTTCCCTTACCAAGATCAAAATTATACCAACGCTGTAAATACGCCATCGCCATCATCAATCTATCCTTGTTGGACACAATTTTTTGATACAAATATTCTTGATTTGCTTGCTTGGCAGTATTCTCAAGCAATACACGGAGCCACTCTTTGTGATTCGCCTTAACTGATTCAAAAGCCCCTTCCAAATAAAAATCAATATAATCCGTTGATTTAAAAGATTTATTCTTTTTCCCGTAGGTTAAACTGTTAAATACAGGGGACAAACGTTCTACTAAATCGCCATTTCCATCACTTGGACGACTGACCATGACCGGCAAACCATTTTCGGTTTCAAATAAAGAAAAGGCACTTTGAGGGGACTGGTGTGTTTCCAGTGACAAGGTTTCTGTTTGACCATTTTCAAAGACCAGTAAAACAGCATTCGCAGACTCGTAGTTGTTATTCAATAATGAACCATCACGCATCCAGTGGATACGACTAATCTTGGTTTCCCTGAATAAGCCTGATAAATCTGTTTTTTTCGCATACTTATCTATCTCTTGCTTGGAGTAATAAGGCGCTAAAGCATATAGGTTATGATAGAGGGGTGTCATCGAAATAGGAGCCGTTGAAACGATTGGTTTCCCCAATCTATCCACCTCAACGTCATAGTGATAATCGGTAAATGTCACACGATACTTGCCATCCACAAGGTTAATGCTATCTATTTTTAGAGCATCATTTAGAGCATATACATTGGTCGTCTGCAAGCGATAGGCAGTAGCTGGATCTGAGCTAGTAAGGTCAACATCCTTACCATCTACTCGAACCAATTTCACATCACCGTGTGCTCCAAAATCGAACGTATTGATACGTTCTTTAGTTCCGTATGCAATACGGCGATTACGAGCGGGAAGACTGATTTCAGATGACAATTCTTCCTCACTAACGATGTCACCTGAAACTAGAATTTGACGGGTTATAATAACGCGCTCTCCTGCCGATCCCTCTTCTAAGACAACTGGCGCTTCATCAACATAGCGATTAGCATTGAGGACACGTTCCTCGTCAAATGGAATCGGCTCTACGCGACGAAGCTCTTTTATCTCGGCTTCAGGCTGGGGCGCTGAGGTTGGGTAAGTATGAGGAACACTTGTCATTGGTTCGCGCTCTTTTGTCCCATATTCAATACGGCGAGTACGAGCTGGGAGACTAATTTCAGATGGCAATTCTTCCTCACTAACGACGTTACCTGAAACTAGAATTTGACGGGTTATAATAACGCGTTCTCCTGCCACTCCCTCTTCTAAGACAACTGGTGCTTCATCAACATAGCGATTAGCATTAGGGACACGTTCCTCGTCAAATGGTATTGGCTCTACGCGACGAAGCTCTTTTATCTCAGCTTCAGGCTGGGGCGCTGATGTTGGATAAGTACTTGGAACACTGGTCTGCTCACGCTCTTTGGTGCCATACTCAACACGGCGGGTACTCGCAGACTTGCTAATTTCCGCAGGCAATTCTTCCTCACTAACGACGTTACCTGAAACTAGAATTTGACGGGTTATAATAACGCGTTCTCCTGACACTCCCTCTTCTAAGACAACTGGTGCTTCATCAACATAACGATTAGCATTTGGTACACGTTCCTCGTCAAATGGAATCGGCTCTACGCGACGAAACTCTTTTATCTCGGCTTCAGGATCGGGCATTTCTGTTGGGTAAGTGAGGGGAACACTTGTCATTGGTTCACGCTCTTTTGTCCCATATTCAATACGGCGAGTACGAGCTGGGAGACTAATTTCAGCTGGCAATTCTTCCTCACTAACGACGTTACCTGAAACTAGAATTTGACGGGTTATAATAACACGTTCTCCTGCCACTCCCTCTTCTAAGACAACTGGTGCTTCATCAACATAACGATTAGCATTTGGGATACGTTCCTCGTCAAATGGAATCGGCTCTACGCGACGAAGCTCTTTTATCTCAGCTTCAGGTTGGGGCGTTTCTGTTGGGTAACTATGAGGAATACTTGTCATTGGTTCACGCTCTTTTGTCCCATATTCAATACGGCGAGTACGAGCTGGGAGACTAATTTCAGCTGGCAATTCTTCCTCACTAACGACGTTACCTGAAACTAGAATTTGACGGGTTATA
>NZ_JBRUGW010000006.1:0-66597 GCF_053206505.1 Streptococcus fryi
ATTCCGAAACTTTGACAACTTTAAAAGAAGGATTTTGATTGCCTTGAACATCAAAAAGGAGAGAACCAATCTGATTCTCTCCAGATGTTAGCTTTTCATCTACCCACTACAGTTGACAAAGAGCCGATATTTGCAAAAACTATCCCTAGCAAATAAAATTACCATTGTTGAAGCTTTTAAATATCTATTTAATGAAGCTCTAAAAAAATATCCAAGTATTTATCCTGGTGATGAAGCAATATTTTTGATTGAAGATGATGAAGCGCTCTTGAAAGTTGTTGAGGACTTGTCGCCATTTTCATTTTTAGGCACAGGTGAGGACATAAAAGGTGCTGTTTACGAAATATTCTTAAAAGGAACACTCAGGGGGGATTTTGACCAATATTTTACCCCTCGAGAAATAGTTGATTTTATGGTTAATCTAGCCGATCCTCAGATGGATGATGTATTTATTGATCTTGCATGCGGCTCTGGTGGCTTCTTAATTCAGGCTTTTAATCATGTTAATCAAAAAATTATTAACTCTCGAAGTTCAGAAGTTGAGCAGAAGAAATTGTTTAAAGATTTAATAGATAAGAATATTTGGGGGCATGAGGCGGATAAAGATTTACATGTGTTGGCAAAAATAAATCTTATTATGCATGGTGATGGATGGAATAATATTTATCAAGGAGATACGTTAGTATCAACTAATTTAGCGGACAATCATTTTGATTTGGTTCTAGCTAATCCACCTTTTACTATTAAGTATGAATTTGCTGATGTTTTATCACAGTATGAAATGGGATTAGGGAAACAGAAGGAAGAACTTGATATATTATTTGTAGAAAAATCTTTAAATCTATTAAAAGAGGGAGGCGATATGTATATTGTCTTACCTGAAGGTTTATTAACTAATAAATCTTATCAATACTTCAGGGATTGGTTGTTAGAAAAGGCTGATTTATTATGTAGTATTTCACTTCCTGAAGGGGCATTTATTCCCATGGGAAGCTCCGTCTCAAAAACCTGTATATTAGGCGTAAGAAAAAAATCAGCAGATCCCAACTATAAAATTCCAACACATGCATTTCTAGGTGTTGCAAAAGAAATTGGTTTTGAAACAGGGAAAAAGACCTATAAGAAAATTGGTGAAAATGATTTAAATGAGTTTTTAAATGATTATGATGATGTATATGAGGAAGTTAGGACTACTCCTAATGGTGGAGAGTATGCATGGATTTCTAATTCTAAAATCACATCTAAAAGACTTGGCGCATCTCATCTTCTTAATTTAGTAGATGTTAAGAATTTAGAAACTACAGTTCCACTTGGAAAAATTGTTTCAATTAATCAACCAAAAATTCCTATTGATGAATCTAAACAGTATTACTATTTAGAGATTCCGGATATAAGTGAATCCACTGGTGCAGTCACTAATATACGGAAGTTACTCGGCAAGGAAATAAATAGTGCTAGTTTAGTAGAATTTAAACCTGGAGATATCCTTTTTTCTAGGATTAATCCAAGAAAAAATAGAATTACGTTAATTCCTGACATTGAGTATGAATCTGACATGAAATTCGTTACATCTGGAGAAATTTATGTTTTAAATCTAAAAGAAAAGAACGGATATTTTTCTTGTAAAAATAAAAATGCTCTTGTTCCTATTCTAAGAAGCCCATTTGTCAAGGAGCAAATTGTAAGGTTAGGTGTCGGATCTTCAAGTTCTCGGTCCAGAGTCTATCCAGAGGATCTTGAGGGAGTAAGGATTCCAATCTTGGATGAAAAAAAGTTAATTAAACTTTCAGAAATAGCTACCAAAAATTCACTTTCCATATGGGAAGAGTCACAAAAATACATAGAAAACCACATAAGGATGCAAAGTATACTTGAGTTTTTTGAAGATAAAGATATTTATCGTTCGATATAGAAAAAAATGAGGAGATAAAATGGTATTTAATACAGGAACCGATGAAGAAATCAAAGATGACATTCAATTAGCCGAAAATACTGAAATCGATGAAAATGAAGCAGCGGTTGATTTTATAAATAAAAGGCAAGAATTAGATAAAACAAAGATCTCTAAACAAACATGGTCCATTCGGGAAATAATAAAAAAATCAAAGAAAATCAATTAGACAGAGAACCAAATTATCAAAGAAATTATGTTTAGGATGATGGTAAGCAAATTGCATTTATTGAATCTCTATCAATGGGAATTGTTGTTCCTCCACTATATTTTGTAGAAGTGCCCGGAAGAAATGTTATGGATCCAACTTGTTATGAAGTAGTCGATGGCAAACAACGATTAAATTTTATTTATCGATTTGTAAATTCAGAACTAGTACTAAATGAGAAATTTCTTGAATACTATGGAGATATTTATAAACCTAAATTGTCAAATTAAGATAGACTTTTTCAAGTGACTCAGAAAAACTTGGTATGGTGTTTGATAATTCAAGGATTTTCTAGGAATTCTATTCCTTTTATCAGCTATAGCTGATAAAAACTGCTGAGAAATACCAGTAAAGTCCATCTGTTTCGGAAGTCCATTCTGCCGTAATAAGCCATTTGAATGCTCATTGAGACCTCGTTGACCAGGACAACCTGGATCGGCGAAGAAAATATCAATGTCATGTGCATTCGAAATAGACTTCCAATTAGAAAATTCTTTCCCACAATCAAAGGTTATCGACTTAAAGAGATGCTCTGGGAATTGAGACAGCCATTGATTGATGGCAATCTCAATATCACTTGCTTTTCGCCCCTTAGTTTTCAGTGTAATGATGGCTTTTGAGAGGCGTTCTACTAAGGTAATAACTGCACTTTTGTGTTTCTCGCCAACAATAGTATCTCCTTCTAGGTGTCCAAACTCTGTCTGAAAATGAGGATAGAGTTTAGCTCTTTCACGTAAATCTCTGCGAAAGGCTTGTTTTCCTCGTTTTTCGCTATGACCATTTGGTTTTCGTTTGCCTTTCCAAGGGAGGTCTTCTTTCTTGAAAACACCACGGTCTGCTAATCGATAGAGAGTTCTCATAGAACAAAAAATCCTATCTGGATAAGTTCCTTTAATGACATCAAGGCTCCAGCTTTGCTCTAAATGGGTTTTAATAAAGTCTTTTTCAGCTTGCGAAAGACTTATTTACCTTCCGCCCACAGCGTTTCTTATTGGCTTTATAGTGTTCATAATAGTCGTAGGCGGAATGTCCGTCTTTGAGAAAGTTGATAACATTGTAGATCGTCTGTTTTGATCTTCCAAGAGCCTTCATAATATCTGTCACTTTTTTACCTTCTTGGTAGTAAGCCTCTATCATGACGAGTTCATTTGTGGTTCATGGGTATAGGTCATTTATGTTAGTTCCTTTCAGACAAATGTGGTAGTTTATCTGAGTCTAACATAGATGGCTTTTTCTGTCTAGCTTAATTTTACAAATTGGGAAATGGAATAAACCTCTTGTATTCTGAACAAATTCTGAAATACTTTGTGTAATGTTTAGGTGAAATGTAGATCTTTTTAGGAGGTCTTTTATGAAAAAGTATACCTATGCTTACGGAACCTCAATATCAGCTCCTAAGGTTTCAGCGGCGCTAAGTTTGATTATTGAAAAGTATAATTTAAAAGACCAACCAGATGAGGCAATTAAAATATTATATCAAAATTCGTGGATAGATACAGATGATACTGGAGCACCTTTCCGCTCTCTAAATATTAGCAATTTTATCCCAAAATAGTGTACAATAAAGATAAGAAGATGTTGGGAGGGAAGAACATGTATAAAATTTTAGTGGTTGATGATGATTTTGAGATTCTTAAGCTTATGAAGACAGCTTTAGAAATGAAAAACTATACTGTCACTACTTGGCAGAGTGTTTCCCTCCCAGTGGATTCTAGGGATTTCTTGGCGTTTGATTTAATTATACTGGATGTTATGATGCCTAATATTGATGGCTTACAACTATGTCGTCAAATCAGAAATAAGGTAACTGTTCCTATTATTTTTGTGAGTGCTAGAGATAGTGAGGACGACATTATTTCAGGGCTAAATTTAGGTGGAGATGATTATATTACAAAGCCTTTCAGTCTAAAACAGTTGACTGCTAAAGTTAGTGCTCATTTAAAGAGGGAGGAACGTGCTAAACGGAGAGATGAACAAGAGGTGCTTATTCGTGAACGCTGGCCTTTTACCTTTTATTTAGAAGAAAAAAGTGTCTGTGTTAAAGGTAAGGTAGTTGCGTTGACTAGCCGAGAATATGATATATTAGAGCTTTTGTCTCGAAGTCCAAATAAGGTGTTTAGTCGTGAAGAAATTTATGAACATGTCTATCATGAGGAAACCGATGCCTTGTTTCGCTCAATTTCTGAGTATGTTTATCAGATTAGGCATAAATTTACCCTTTTTGGAGTTAATCCTATCAAAACTGTAAGAGGAATGGGGTATCAATGGAATGGCTAAGACGTATTCTGTCCGAAGCAGGCTGATTAAAGTGGTTGGAGAAGTTCTTTTAGGAACGAGTCTTCTAGCTATTACGGTGGTCATTTTAGGTTATCTTTTAGCTGTTACCCGTCAAGTTAATACGGCAGGTGGTGATACAGATTTTATCCTGAGAGAACAAGCCACCATCCAAACTATTACGCATCAAATGGCGGGATTATCTTTTGACTATGTGGTTTTTGATGTAGAGTCTGAGCAAGTTTTATCTGGTAGTTATCAACCAGAGGAACTTAAATATTACCAGCGGTCTTTTGAATTATCAGAACCTCTTGAACGCAATAACATTATTTATTCAATTAGTCGTAATACCGACTTAGCTTTGGTTGTTAGAGAGCCACTGGTATCAGAATTTGTGTATCCTCCTCTACGTCAGGTATCTTTTAATACCGTATCCTACCTGCTATTTTTTGGGGGAGAAATGGTGTTGCTGGTTTGGGTCATTTCACGTTTGGCTCGAGATTTTGCCTATCATTTTAGACTGATTCAGGCTATCTCACTTAATATTGGCAATCCAGATGTCAAAGTACCAAGAGCAAGTGCAACTCTTTCGGAATTCTCAGAGGTGCTCGAGATGCTTTACCAAAAAGATGATGAACTCATCAAGCTCATTGAAGCAGAACGCTTGTAGAAGAAAGATTTATCCTTCCAAGTCTCAGCTTTGGCTCATGATGTGAAGACTCCCTTGACTGTTATCAAGGGGAATTTGGAGTTGCTAGACATGACAGATGTGACAGAACAACAAGCTAATTTTATAGGCTCCATCAATCACAGTATCGCCGTTTTTGAGAAGTATTTTAATGCGATGATGACTTATTCTCGCTTATTAGCAGAGGATAGAGATTATCAAGAAGAAATTGTCATTTCTGATTTTTTGACTGAGTTATTGCTAGAGATACAAGATATGATGCAAACAGAAGGTGTGGTTTTTGAGCTAATCAATCACTCTGAACAAAAGATGGTTTTAGGGAATCGTCTCAATCTGGAACGTGCCTTAACTAATATTTTGCTCAATGCAGCTCAACACACTCTTCATGATAAACATGTTAAGATGACCGTCAGTGATAGTGAAGAATTTTTGGCTTTTACGATTTGGAATAGTGGGAAACCATTCTCAGACCAAGCCCTCAAAAAAGCTAACCATCTCTTTTTTACAGAAGATAATGGACGAAGCGGGAAGCACTATGGCATTGGCTTATCTTTTGCTCAAGGTGTTGCAGTCAGACATCAAGGCCAACTCATTCTAGAAAATCCTACGACTGGGGGAGCTCAGGTCATATTTTTGATACGGAAGTAGTTTTACTTCTGCCCTATTCCAAATAGTTACAAGAGTCCGAGACAAAAATCTCCCTGACTAACACAAAAAGGCAACGGATTTGATGCCGTTGCTTTTTGTGTTGAATCTCTGTGTTTTTGAGCAGAGAGGTTTTTGTCTCGGACTCTTTGAGTGTAAAGGTTAGTGGGTGTTTTTGACCGCAAATCCTCTCTGTATACAAGATATTATAGCATTACAATCCGAATACTGCGCATACAGAGATAGTATGAATTGAGGGTTATTTGTGATAACTGATAAAATATAGATTACAGATTAGGCTTAATGCTAAGTATGACAAGAGTGGCATGATGACTAGACTTGCACCACCATCATGGATAGCCAGTAAGTTATTAATGGGTAACACCATAGGTATCCAAGGTGATGATAAAAATACCCGATTACTAGCAAAAATCACAATCAGACATTCTACAAAGGCAATCATAAGATTTGAGGTTCGACTGATGGCGAGAGTCAGTAGGCTATGGAAATGATTTAACCAGATAGCAAAAGACCAGATGAAACAACCAATGAGAAAAGCTTTAGTAGTCATGTTAAACAAGACTCCAATGGCCAACCAGACTAAGAGGGTGGGACAGGCTAAGAGAATGTCAATGATAAGTATTTTAGATAAGCAGAGTTTCCAGATAGAGGGACTGACTTTCAAGTGTTGACAGTGATTAGCGACCATTTCTTGTTCATAGGTGAAAATAGTCACTAGACTGACGACTAAGCAATCTGCCAATAGGGGGAGAAAGATTATGGCTTCCCAGGAGTAGCTACTGTTAGAAACAGCTAAATAGAGAGGCAAAATCAGTAATTTCGCTCCAGTCAGTAGTGAAATAGCTTGTAAAGCAGGAGAGTTCTTGAATTTTAGAAATTCACTGGTCAAACAAGCTAGCATCTTAGTTCCCCCTTTCTTTTAGGATGAAAAGTAGACTTGCTAACCAAATCAAGGTAAATCCGACTATCAGAGCAGAGAGGCTATGATGATTTGTCAATAAGTTGAGATCAACATCACCAGATGGCTTTAAACCCATAATATGTTCGCTAATCTTATAGGTATAGGTGTATGGTAGGGCAAACCAGACACTGGTTCTAGCCAAAAGAGGAGCGATTAAAAGTCCAAAGAGCGTATGTGATAAGACACTGATGTAGTAGCCAATTTTTTGACTAAGGAGATAAAGAAATGGTAGCGTCCAAAGAGAAACCAGAAGCATCAGGATTAAGGTCACACCATCGCGGATAAGATTTAGAGTGATAAAACCGATATAGGCTTGTCCGATACCATAGAGTAACAATAGGAAAATACCACTAGCTATCAAGCAATCCTTAGCGATGAGCATCATCTTAGCTAAATAAATGTTGAAGGTTA
Organism: Streptococcus fryi; assembly: GCF_053206505.1. Lineage (NCBI taxonomy): Bacteria > Bacillati > Bacillota > Bacilli > Lactobacillales > Streptococcaceae > Streptococcus > Streptococcus fryi. Next base: position 7,160 of record NZ_JBRUGW010000006.1, read on the forward strand.
TAGAGAGCCCTTTGATATTTTGTCGCCCTCCTGCCAGTTCTTCCATTTTGTTATCTTTGAGGACAAGTAAAGCGATCAATAAATTGAGGAATAAGGCCTCCCACCAATAGATGGCAAAACTTTCGAGTAGCTCAGGTCCGACCAGGAGAAAAGCTATGAGATTAGATAGCAGAGGGAGTACAGTGACTAATTTCCAGGTTCCGCCCCCTTTTCTTTTCAGGTGTTCAGCTTGTAAAATGCTCATCATTTGGTTTTCCTCCGTGTACAATTGTGAAAAAGATGTTTTCGAGATTATCATTTGGATGATAAGGTTGATTATAACGAATGTGTCCTTGATGGAGTAAGATGATGTGATCAGCAACCTTACTAACATCATATAATTGGTGGCTCGAGATAAGGATTGTCATGCCGTCTTGTTTCAACTTGACTAGGAGATGGAGTAAGCTGTTGATGCCTTCAGGGTCAAGGCCGTTAGTTGGTTCATCTAGAATCAACAATTTTGGTCTGGTTAATAATGCCATCCCTAAACCAAGTCTTTGTTTCATGCCCAAAGAAAAATGACCAGCTTTTTTCTTTCCTGTATGAGATAAACCAATCAGTTCTAAAACGTCATAGATACGCTCATCGCTGATACCGTATAATAGAGCTCTTGTTTTTAAGTTATCAAAAGCAGATAGGTTCATGTAGATAGCAGGTTTTTCAATCAAAGCTCCGATTTCTTCGGTAGCGATGTGATTGTTACCATCATATAAGATTAGTCCTGAGTCTGCCTTATCTAAACCATAAATGATTTTCATCAGAGTTGATTTACCAGCCCCATTGACCCCTACTAAACCACAGATACTACCACTGTGAATATCAAAAGAAATTCCTTGTAAGACTGATTGTTTCTTATAGGATTTCGATAAGTTTTGGATTTGTAGTTTCATTTTTATAACCTCCTTTAATACTGGCTTTAGTCTAAAATGTTTAATTCAGAATTTGTTCAGAAACAATTAAGTGATTTGTTGTCAAAAAAGTATGAGACATCGCTATTCTCTGAACAAATTCTGAATTAAGGGTTATAAAATACAGGTGTTCGAACAAAAAAATAATATTTACAGAGGAATTCAATATGAGTAATGATGATTTCAACTTAGATTTGGTAACAATTTCAAAAGCTAAGGTAGGTTTATTATGAAAAAGGTAACAAAAATTATTCTAGGAGTAGTTGCTACTTTGGCAGTACTTGGTTCGACATATGTTTTCTTATTGAGTAAGGATGATCCTACCAAGGAAGTGATTGACATTGCTAGACCTACTAAAATGGAAAAATCGCCCAAAAAGGTTATGAATGATAAATATGAAAACGAAAAATCAGAAAAGACAAAGGATACAAAGACTGAGAAGGTAGCTAGCCAAAATGATTCAGCTAGTACAGAAAATATTTCTAAATCCGAAAATGCCACCTCTACGGTAGTTAGTGAAGAGCCTTTAAAAAGCAATGAGGAGCGTTCGTTTGATCCTATTGACAAGGATAATCCTGCTTCTGAAACCAAGGCCAAAGAACCAGGCAAAGGCTACTGGGATGCTAGTCATGGGGGTACACTGGAACTCTATGAATCAACACCTGTCTATGCTGATAAGGATAAAAATGGCCCCATTATCTTTTACCAAGATGCAGGTATGATTGATTGGGATAAATACTTTATTGAGGAAGAGGATAACTGGTATAGCTTTACAGTTACTGAGGAAGATGGCCAAGCCACTAGATACTATATCGCTTACTCTGATGTTGGGCATTGATGAAGGAGTAGTTTAAATCACCTCTTCACTAAGAATCATGGTGGTGATAGAAGCAATAACGCCTTTGCTATCAAGGAAAGCACCCACCAGGAAAAACACGACATCAATATCGTGGAAAAGACCGAAATTGCTCAAAAGGAAGTCGCCCTGATTGAGGATGAGGACACCATTTTCCCTAGGAACAGGGACGACCTGAAAAGGCTTGGTGGATATGCCAAAAGAATCCAGAGCATAGGTATATTATGGCAGTATGTAACAGAATTATGCATGTTAAACGTGAAAAAGCCTCTTGCTTGTTCTGCAAAGGGTTGAGGCGGAAAAAAGAACATTTTGTACAGTTCGAAAAATAATCGAATCAGCAATAATTGAAAAGCAATTTCTGATATATTAGACAAACCTAGTTGATTATCAATTAGGTTTATTACTTGCGAAAAAATAAACTGATGCAAAGTCAAAAGTACATGATATAATAGTGTCCCAAATCCTGTTCTCAAAGGAATTAAGTACATTAAAATGCTAAAAAATTTTTCGGGTTATTTTTAAAGTAGTATAACAGATCAATAAATATTTTTCAAGAAAATTATAGTTTTTCGGAAAGTTGTGAGTGATGACAACACTTTTATTCTCTCATAACTAAAAAAATTTTTAGAGAAAGATTCTCAAAATAGCCTTTATTTAAGTACAAACTGGACTTTTTCGAGATAAATAACTAAAAATGATTTTTAGCTAATCAATAAGTTTAACTATAGAAATAACGCACATTGTTAGCTAATGTGCGTTACAACTCAGTATATGATTATTTTTTACTCTTTAACAACTGTTTTTGAGAATGGTGTTTTGTTGGTTTCAATCAAACGACTTAACCAGTCACCCTCATCATCTCCTTCATCGTCAGTGTCTTTATCAGTGTCATCTAAGTCTTCATCACCTTCTGAATAGTCAACGGAGCCAAATAAGACTAAGTCATTGTTAGGCTTTGATTTGTTTGGTTCACCCTCCAACTGATTGAAAACAAAGATACCTCCAAGCACAAGGACAATACTCAATAGTAACACCTTTTTCAAATTCTTCATCTGTCATTTCCTTTCTGTTAAACCTTTTAGTTTAATGTTGTAAGCTTTACAAGTATTATCTTACAGAAAATTTTGGAGAATTCGAAAATCGTTACATATCTGTAAGTTGAGAAATAGTGTCAGAAATTTGCTTAGAAAAATAATAGCAATCCAGAAAATCAGCCATTTTTTGGCATTCTTTCATGACCTCTAGACCTCTAGGATTGCCTTGAAGATATTGCAAATGTGCTTTAAAAAACTTTAACTGTAATCTCTCAGATAAATCGTTTTCTAAAATATCTAAAGCATCTATAGAACGTATAATCTTAGCCGCTATTCTTTCTTCACCTCTATCTAAAAGATGACCCACAATATTTAAAGCCACCCGGTAAACACGTCTGCGATTTTCGACGATTCCATGATAAAATTGAGTTTTACCTATCAACTCTGAACAGAGTATCTCCAACGTCTTAGTACTTAAAGCCCTCGCACAATATCCTAAGATCCATATCTCATAAAAACACCACTCATCAATTGACATCAAATAGTCAGCAATAACCTGCTTCTCAATCTCAGGTATAACTAGATTAGCGTCGCATCTATTCAGCATAACATGGAAAACAGAAATCAAAACTCGGTCAGATTGACGTTTCTCTAATTCAAATCGCTTTTCATATTCTTGAATAAGTTTTCTAAAATAGCTAGTATTTCTATTTTCAATTGCTTTAATAAGATTTGGAGATAATCTAACATCCTCGTTTTCATAGTAAAGGTTATAAAAAGTCGAAAATTCACCTTGTAAAACGTCCATACGCTTCAAGCAGTTGAAGAAAATATCCACAGATAGATTGCTCTTACCATTTTCAAAACGGGATAGTTGAGCTGGTGTCACAAAGTCTCCTGCCACTTCTTTGAGAGACATCTTCTTAGCTTCTCGAAGGATTTTAAAAACTTTTCCATAACTTTCCATAGAAAACTCCTAATTACATTTATGTAACGTTTTTTACTTTTTGTCATAAATAGTTTATCATAAAAGAAGAAATAATGATATGAGGAAATGACTATGACATCACTTCTAACAATTGATAAGATTACCAAACGTTACCAAACACAGACTGCTGTAGATGACGTTTCGTTCACCATCCATAAAGGTGAGATTTGTGGCTTAGTAGGTGAGAATGGAGCCGGAAAGACAACATTGCTTCGTATCTTATCTGGACTTATTAAGCCAACATCAGGAGAAATGAAATCAGATCACATCATTCGTATAGGTGCCTTAATCGAGTCCCCTGCTCTACAGTTAAACTTATCAGCTATTGATAATCTCAAGTATCTCTCCCTACAACTGAATTTAGCCTATTCAGAAGCTAAACTTGAGGAAATCCTTTCTGTTGTCGGTTTGACTAACCTCGACAAACAAAAGAAAGCTAAAGATTTCTCACTAGGGATGCGACAACGTCTGGCAATCGCCATTGCCATCCTTGATAAGCCTGAATTTTTGATTCTTGATGAGCCCATTAATGGTTTAGACCCTGTAGGCATCAAGGAAATGAGAAATATCATTTTAAATCTACGAGAACATTATCAGATGACTATTTTGATTTCAAGCCATATCCTATCTGAATTAGAACTTGTCGTTGATCGCTACATCATCATGCACAAGGGAAAAATTATCAAACAATTGTCAAAAGAAGAACTCACTCAAGAGTTGTCTGGCAATGTCTATCTCAAAACAACTGATCAAGAAGCAACAACTAAACTACTACGTTCTCACAAAGAAGATTTTACTATCCAGAAATGCTATATCCTTCTAACACCTGATTGTGATACCGTTTGGATATCCCAGTTAGTGATTGACAACAACATCGGTCTCAAGGAAATTTATCACCAAAAACAATCTTTTGAGCATTATTACCTCACATTGATTAAGAAAGGAGAATAAGATGATTCATTATTTAAAAGCAGATTTATTCAAGATTCATAGAGAGAAAAAGCTAGTGACATCTCTTGTCATTCTAATCTTGCTCTCCTTGCTATCAGCCTTCTTATTCAGTGACGATAAGTCAATCAAGAGCACTGCCTCTATTATGCAGCTATTAGCTCAAATTATGCCCTTATTTTTTATTGTTCCAACAAATATCTTTTTGGGTGAGGATTTCACTTATCGTACCATTAATAACATTGTCATCAAAAGACAAGAACGTTACCCGTTATTCATCTATAAGGTTATCAGCACAATTATTTTTAATCATGCCTATGTCGCTTTAGCCTACATTAGTGCCTCTCTTTGTCGAATTCTATTAGGAGGTAAGATGGATATTTCTTTAGTGGTTAATGTCTTTATCCATCAAGTTCCACTCATAACCTGTATCTCACTCCTTGGAATCACCTTATTTATCTTCTTTAAGAAAACAACACAGGCCTACTTAACTTATATCTTATTGAGTTTGTTATTTGATAATATCTGTCAACTGATTTTATTAAACATCATTCATTTCTCAATTCCTAACGACTATTTCTTGTTCTTATCATTACAAAATATCGGTGGTATTCGCACATTAACAATTGGTATGAGTATCCTTTTTTCAATCATTTACCTTTTATTTAGCTATAGTCTCTTTAAGAACAAAGAATTAAAATAGAATAGCTAGTTTACATCACTAAGATAACAAGGCTCCTTTCATTATGCTATGAAAATTGAAAGGAGTTTTTTGTATAATGAAAGAATTTTTTACAGACCAAGTAGGCAATTTTAGTACAAGCTGCATTTAGACTATTATGACGGGTTCATATTGATTCTATGCTCATTCTACAAACGTTTTGTAACACTTTCTATTATTACCAGTATTTATCTATTCTGTACTTACTTATTTGTCACTTTTAACAAGCTAAAGCACACAATCATTTAACATATATTTTATTATGTTTATAAAGACGGTGTTTTATGTTATTTACTTCATTTTATCAAGCATTTATCATTAAAATATTATGGCCTAAATAAAAAAGCAAATCCTTTTTCAGATTTACTTTTTATATCCTGACTAATCTATTCAAGTTCCTCTAAGTCAATGGCAGGAACTGTTTCCTCACCTTCTTGTTCTTCATCATCTTGAACGCTATCAGATACTGCAATAGCTTCCAAATCATTATTTATCTCATCAGTTTCTGGGCTTAATACTTCATCTGTTTGAATGTGTGAGAAATAGCGATTTAAGTAAATAACGAGATCTGTCAAATCAAGTGGGACAATATTTTTCAGACGAATATGCTGAGGTTTGTCTTGATCAAATTGAACACGCAATATCGGCATGTCTATGTATGACACACGACCTTTTATCTTGACTTTTTTATGTACTTGATTGAAGTGAGTAACGGTATCTAAATCAATCAAACGGATATCTCTACCATACGTTAATAAATGGTTGTTATAGACTAGAATATCAGCATTATCAAGGCTAAAATGAGCATAGGAAATAGTCTGTTCCAAACTCTCATCTAACTCAGGATAGATATCAAATAAATCATCTAAAGCTCTACTATTTTTTAAACGCTTCAAATAAGCAGTCCCAGCCAATACGAGACCAATTCCCCAAAATAGAACAGTCACGAGGTAAAAGCGATTTCGATTTTTCTTTGCTAGAGAAAGAGAAACGAAACGAACCTTATCCATTTCTTCACCTAAGGTGCTATCTAACTTAATTATTTGACTAGCTTTTTTAGAATAATCTTTTCCTTTAAAATAATCAGTTATTTGCAGAACCTCTGCTTCTAAACGATAAGGTGCATCAATCAGACTATCATTATCTTCATAAAGGTGTTTGATAATACTATCATTTTTTTTGGCTTCTAAACCAATATAACCAATAGTGTTCTTTTTGTCTGCATATCCTATCAAATATAATTCTGTTCCTCGTTCTTTTAATGAAACCGATTTGGGATAAATATAGATGACTTGAACAGCAACATTACCATGCTGAGAACCTTGATTTAAAATGTTATTCTGTGAATATAGTTGGTTTGCTCCGAAGTTCATTAAATAATAAAGGAGAAACCCTATGCCAATGATAATAAAAATACCAGAGCCAATCATATAACCTATTAACCCCTGATGACGTCTATCCTGTAGCATTATATCTCCTTTCCTCGTATCATAAGTTTCATTATACCATAATTTCAAGAAACAACGTAACTCTTTGTATACAAATGTCTACACTCTACTGATCTGCCTTTAATAATCATATTTTCATTTTTCTTGAGTTGTTTGCATGTGATAGTAAGTTCCTTTTGCTAGCATTAAATCATGATGGGTTCCTATTTCTTCGACAGTACCATTAGCCATTACTACAATCATATCAGACGAGACAATAGTTGATAAGCGATGAGCAATAACAATACTTGTGCGACCAGTCATTAGTTTTTTTAAGGCATTTTGGATAAGCAAGTCTGTCCGAGTATCCAGCGAAGATGTCGCCTCATCTAAAATCAAATAGTTAGGATTAGTCAAATAAACCCTAGTAATACTCAATAACTGTCTCTGACCTTCAGAGAGATTGATGGCGTTTTCAGTCAGTATCGTATCATATCCGTTAGGTAACTGTCTAATGAAAAAATCTGCTCCTGTCGCTTTAGCAGCAGAAATGACATCCTCTCTATTGGCTGAGGGATTACCATAGGCAATGTTATCAACAATTGTTGCTTCCTTTAACCATGTATCTTGCAAGACCATACCAAAAAGTTGACGAATACTCTGACGACTGTACTGATTGATATCCTGACCATTTATCAATATCGCACCAGAATCAACATCATAGAAACGCATTAAAAGGTGTATTAAGGTTGATTTTCCAGCTCCTGTTGCCCCTACAATAGCAACGCTAGAACCATATGGAATATCTAATGTCACATCAGAGAGAACTAGCTTTTCTTTATCATAGCTAAAGGAAACATCTTTAAAAGACAACTTCCCTTTGGTATTTGCGGCTAATTGTTCTGACCTATCTACTTCTTTGGTCATATCCAATACGTCATAAAGACGTTCCGCACATGCAAAGCTACTCTGTAATTCTGACCAAACAGATGATATCTCATTAAATGGTTTGGTGTATTGAGTGACATAATTTAGAAAGGTTACAAGTTGTCCGACTGTTAAATGTCCTGAAATAATGTTATAAATCCCTAAACCTGTTAGAATGGCATAAATCAAAGCGTTGACCAGGCGTGTGCCAGGATTGACAATCGAAGCATAAAAAATAGCTTTTAGCGAAGAATCAGCATAAACATTATTGAGTTGTGTCATCCGTTGATTAAATGTTTCAGCTGCATTAAAACTTTGAATAAGACTTGTCTGTCTGACAGCTTCTTCAATTAATTGGGTTTGTTGACCACGTGCCTCTACTTGTTTTTGGTAAAAAACATAGGAGCGCTTGGCAATTATTCTAGCTAAAAATAGTGATATTGGGGTTAAGACAAGCATCACTAAAAGCATAGTGCTATTTAAACGCCCCATACTATATAGAGTAAAAGCAATGGTTAAGACACCAGTTAGAAACTGCTTAATCCCCAAAAGAAGTCCTTTACTCAGTTGTTCCGTATCAGCTGTTACTCGACTAACCAAATCACCAATAGATAGTTGCTCTAAAGATGACATTGATATCAGGTGAATGGTTTGCATCAAGCGCTGACGTAAATGGTGAATGTATTTAAAAACTATTTGGTTAGCTAAAAATGATACAGCCATTAAAAGCATTGCATTGATCAAAGCCACACATACCATTTGTACTAATAATCTTAACAGCAAAGTATCACTATCAGAAATTGGAAGTAAATCAACTGCTTGTCCAGTTAATACAGGGAGATAAACAGCACAAAAGACTTGTAGACCTGAGAGCACCAATAAGGCAATAAAACTCAAGATATGACTGTACATATCGGACATCATACGAGACAAGAGCTTATAATTAACCATTTAATTCCCCACTTTCTAATCTTTCTTGGGAAGCATAAATTTCTTGATATATGGCATTACTAGCTAACAACTCATTATGACTACCAAAACCAACTTGCTGTCCCTTATCTAGTACCAAAATCTTATCCAAGCGTTGTAAAACCTTTGTTTTTTGAGATACAATGACAAGTGTTGTATTGGCTAATTCAGTGGTCAGTGCCTCTAATAACCGTTGCTCTGTCAACGGATCAAGAGCTGAAAAAGCATCATCTAGTAGTAAAAAGGGAGAATGTTTAAGAATAGCTCTAGCTATAGTCAACCGTTGACGCTGTCCCCCTGATAAAGAATGCCCAAATGCTAGGACATTACTCTCTAATTGCCCATCACGATGGCTAACAAATTCAGATGCCTGAGCTATGTCAAGTGCATGCCAAAGACTTTCTTCAGTATGGTTTTTAGTAGAGCCTAAAAGGAGATTATCTCGTATAGTACCTTGAAATAAATCAGCCGTTTGAGGGACCAAACCAGTCCACTGTCGCCATTCTTCTAATGTTTGTGGAGAATTATTGTCATGGTAAAGGGATAGCCTTCCTTTGTCAACAATATAGTTTCCTGATAACAGATGAATTAACGTTGATTTTCCAGCACCTGTCCCCCCTATAATGCCTAGGTGTTCTCCTTTTCTTAATTGTAATTGGATAGTCGATAAAGCTGGAGATGAACCTGTTGGGTAGGTAAACGACAAATCCTTGATCACAATACTATATTGCTCATCTCTTGCTACTTTGAGTAATGCAGTCGATTCTTCACTAGGTAAGTCCAAAACTTCCTGAATACGTTGGCGGCTGATATTGGCTTCATTCAGTGATTGTAGAAGAAGAACTAATTTTAACAGTTCTCCAAGGAGTTGTGTCAGATAATTAACCAATGCAACAATAGCACCTTGTGAGAGAATTTGGGTTTTAACTAGGATATGCCCACGCCATAAAAGACACACTAAAGTGATATTAACAACCACAAAAGTTAAAGGACTAATGAGGTCAGCTAGACGACCTGTTATGATCTGTTTGGATAATAACTCACGATTAAGTTTACCAAAGCCATCAAGTTCTTGCTGAGAGTGATTGAAGGCTCTTATCACCCTCATCCCCCTCATTTGCTCACGTGTTTTGACAACCAGTTTATCTAATAAATATCGAATATCTTGATAAAATGGCTTTAACCACAAACTTAAGCCCCATACGATAATTGTAAGTAAGAGTAACATGACAATAAAAAACAGCGTCAAGTCTGGGCTAATGATAAAAGCCATTGTCACAGAACCAAGGATAATAATGGGGGCTCTTAGAAATAATCTTAAAAATAGATTAATACCTGTTTGAAGTTGTAACACATCAGACGTTAATCTATTGACTAAGCTTGAACCATTTAATTGGTCACGCTCTACTTGCGGTAAAGCTAGTATCTTAGAAAACAACTCCCTACTTAAAAGACTGGAAATCCCAACAGCAGCTTTAGCTGCATAAAACTGAGCAATAATCGCCATAAAGGCACCAGACAATGCCAAAATGACAAATAAACCTATAGGTTGCCAAATTAAATCTAAACGGCTTTGGGGAATAATATCATCAACCATATGAGCCATGATTAAAGGCATTACCAATTCAAAACAAGCCTCCAAAAACTTAAATAAGGGAGCTAGTACTCCTTCTTTCCTATAAGATTTAAAAGCATTTTTTAGTGACATTAAGACAGACCTCTCCAACAAAGATTATAGTCATTATTACTCTAACAAAAGCTATCTAAATTAGCAAGTCAGAAAAAAGAGATAGGACCTTTGATTAACCTATCTCTTTATGAGCTAATAAAATACACTGAAGAATTTAATAAGGTATAGATGAAACCTAACTTCTTTTGCATAATAGATATTACCACCGTTTTGATATAGCTCTCCACCCCCATAAATCAGCGATACAGGACTATAATAAGGGTAAGTCTCACCTATCACATTGCCTAAACTTGGTGCAACAACATCTTGTGAATAGCGTTTTGCTAAAGCTATTGTTGATTGGCCTCCATGCTGTGCGACAAAGTTAAGGTAAGGTGTTCCAAAATTATAAGCTTGTATGGCTGTCCAAATATCAACATCTATGTCATTAGCTGTCGCTAGATGCTCCGATACCAAAGTCGCTCCTTGACGAATACTTTCACGGCTATCCGTAATGGTATTTATAGCTCCGCTCACGCTCTCACTAGCTTGCATGACATCCTGGCTTTTCCCTCTGGTTTCAGTATAAATAAGAGCTAAAATCAAATCCTCATTCACATGAATAGCATGTTGCGTCAAAACCTCGTGGACTAATGGTCTATAAGACAAAACCCTTTGTACATTATGGTAGATTCTTATGGTATAAAAAAGACTGAGAACCAATAGTAGCAAACCAAACAAGCGTCGTAGTTGTCTCATAGGCTCTGGATGTCCTGAATGTTTTTAATTAAGATGGAGTAAGTCCCATCATCATTTTGAATAAACTCAACAGATTCTGCATCTTGATAGACATGATGAGGAACCAGCAATTCAATACCGTTAGAGAGCGATAGCTTTTGTGTTTCACGTTTTTTCAATTGGCGTGATGAATCAATATCAGTCAATTTAATAGGATCTGGAATCGCTTCTTTCACCTGATCAACAAAAGTCAATCGTGCCGTCAAATTATCATCAAAAAGCTGATCTGCTAGCTTTTCAGGAGATAATTCCTCTTCCTCTAAATGTTGGTAAATGGCTGATTTGACCTTGGTTTGAAAAGCAAAATCATCCTGATTGAAATTCTCTGCAATTTTTTGCGCTGTTTGCTCCATCATTTTAATGGATTTTTTAACGGATTGTTCTGGCTTAACATTGAGTAAATTTTCTGAAAAATAATTGGCAAAAGAGCCGTTATGTTTAATTCGTTTTTCAATAAGGTAATAATGCTTTGTCGCTAAATTGATGACCAAGGCTTCATCAGGAGTCTGCGCAGCACTTGGTAAGTTATTTTGACTGATTTTCAAGGGAGAATCGGTCAAGTCATTATTATGAATAAATTGTTCACGCAAGGTTAAGCGTAAAAATGCAAAATGCTCTATTCCATCTTTGTCAAACTGGATGAACACCAAATCATTAACTTTTTGATTGTCACTAATGACAAATTCTTCTTTCCAAAGCTCAGAAAACTTAACAGATGACTCCAAAAAGTCATCTGTTAAGAAGGTCATAAAGTCATGATTATCATCAAATTGACCACGTTTGGCTTCATCAGAAAAAACCTTGGTCAATTTTTTTCGGAAATACTCATCGATTTTTGGCGTTATCTGAATAGGTCTATCAGCCAAAAATAAGTCTGTATCATCTGGTCTGAACTGATGGATGATAATTGTCTTTATGTAAAAATCCATCGTCTTAATCTTTCTCGTAAAGTGGGTAAGCGTCTGTAATGGCTCTCACTTCTGCTTTTACCCTTTCTAATACAGCCTTGTCATTATAGTTTTTCAAGGCTTTAATCATCAACTTGGCAATTTGCCTAGCTTCATTTTCACCTAATCCACGACTGGTAATCGCTGGGGTACCAATACGGATACCAGAGGTTTTAAATGGTGATAATGTCTCATAAGGAATACTGTTTTTGTTGAGTGTGATATTGACCTCATCAAGAAGGTTTTGAGCTTCCTTGCCATTTTCAATCACCTTGGTCACATCAACCAAGAAGAGATGGTTATCAGTACCACCAGAAATCACACGAAAAGCATCATCTCCTAAAAACTCTTCTGCCATAGCTTTGGCATTTTTAATGACATTGGCAGCATACTCCTTAAATGATGGGTCCAAAGCTTCTTTGAAGGCAACAGCTTTCGCTGCAATAATGTGCATCAAAGGACCACCTTGAATACCTGGGAAGATCGCTGAATTGATTTTTTTCGCCAAATCTTCATCATTTGTCAAAATCAATCCACCACGTGGACCACGTAAGGTTTTGTGAGTAGTAGACGTCGTGATGTGGGCATATGGTACTGGGTTAGGATGCAATCCAGCAGCCACCAGACCAGCGATATGAGCCATATCAACCATCAAATAAGCTCCTACCTTATCAGCAATTTCACGGAATTTAGCAAAATCAATCGTTCTTGAGTATGCAGACGCTCCAGCTACAATCAATTTAGGCTTGACTTCTTCAGCTAAGGTAAGAATGGCGTCATAGTCCAATTGCTCTGTTTCAGGATCAACTGAGTAACCAACAAAGTGATAGGTTTTTCCTGAGAAATTCACCGGTGAGCCATGTGTTAAATGACCACCTGCTGATAAGTCCATACCAAGAACAGTATCACCTGGTTCAATTAAAGCAAGATAAGCTGCTGTATTAGCTTGACTACCTGAATGAGCTTGCACATTAGCAAATGCAGCCCCAAACAAAGCCTTAGCACGTTCAATAGCCAAGTTTTCAGTCACATCTACACAATCAGTTCCACCGTAATAACGTTTACCTGGATAACCTTCAGCATATTTATTGGTTAAAAGAGAACCTTGAGCTGCCATAACTGCCTTACTGACAACGTTTTCTGATGCAATCAGCTCAATATTATTTTGTTGACGGTCTTCTTCTGCTGCAATACTATCCCATAACTCTGGATCAAAAGCTTTATAATCTACCTTATCAAAAATCATCTGCTGCTCCTTTAATCTTCTAAAAATACAATTTCTGGGACATGATAATGAATCATTTCTTTGGTAATCGCTCCTTGTCTCAAAATGCGTGCCTTGTCTCCTGATAAATCCAAAATCGTTGAGTCAAGCCCTGTTAACGCCTTATCATCCTTATAGCCAAACAAGGATTCGTCAAACTCAGAAACAATCTTATCAAATGAAATGCCACTATCCTGACCAGAAATATTAGCTGAAGGTCCAATCAGTGGACCTTGTTTATCAATTAAATATAAGGTTTTTTCGTGACTGGGCACTCTAAAACCTACCGTACCAAGACCAGAATTAACCCAAAACGGAACATTTTCGTTCGATTTCAAGATGATTGTTAACGGTCCAGGCATAAATCTATTATACACCTTTTTTAGAAATTTTGGGGGATTTTGGCTAAATTTTACAATATCTTCATAAGAGGAGACATTTAAGTTCATGGCTTTTTCTCTAGGACGCTTTTTCAACGCATAGACATGATTAACCGCTTCTTCATCCAAGGCTTTGGCAAATAAGCCATAGACGGTTTCAGTAGGCAGAATAACCGCCCCACCTTTAGCAAGAATAGCCTCTAAAGTTTTAATCATCAATAACCACCATCCTATCCTTGCCAAAACTATCTACGATAACCCTCACTCGCTTGTTCGGAAAATAAGTTTGAGTGAATTGTTTCATTATCTCACCTTGCTTATACCCAATCTCAAAATACAATTTACCTTTTGGAGTAAGATAAGAGCTTACATCTTCCATAATACGACGGTAAATCTGGTAACCATCTTCATCAGCAAACAAAGCTAGGTGCGGCTCGCTGCTCAAGACATTGAGCCCTACTTCATCCTTATCATCGTAAGCTATATAGGGCGGATTAGAGACAATAATATCATAGCGACCAGTGATATTTTCAAAAACATCTGATTGCACAAAGGTCACATCAAGCTTATTCTGAACTGCATTTTCTTCAGCTACATCTAATGCATCTCTCGACACATCAGAAGCTGTTATCTGCCACATAGGTCTTTGGTGCTTCAATGAAAGAGCAATCGCACCACTGCCCGTTCCAATATCTAGGACAGATAACTCCTTGGACGGATTTTCAGAAAGAATGAGGGCAACTAATTCTTCTGTTTCTGGTCTTGGAATAAGGACACGCTTGTCCACTGTCAAGATTAACTCTCCAAATTCAGCTTTACCAATGATATATTGGTATGGGATATGAGCAGATAACTGTTCATAAAGGCTATTGAGTAAAAGCTCGTCATCGATCGTTGGTTGAGTGCGTTGTTGTAAAACAAACTCTGTCTTAGACCAACCTTTGACATGACGAAAGGCTAGTTCTAACGCTAACCTTTCCTCACCTAATTCTTCTAATTGTTGACCAAGCTTAGCCAACACTTCTGCATAGGTCATTAGTTATTTAACTCTTCTAATTTCTGTGTTTGATCGTAAAGGACAAGGGCATCGACAACTTCATCCATCTTACCTGATAAAATGGTATCCAACTTTTGCAATGTCAGACCAATACGATGGTCAGTGACACGATTTTGTGGGAAATTATAAGTACGAATACGCTCTGAACGATCTCCAGTACCAATCGTTGATTTACGCTCCGCATCTTGTTCATCTTGGGCAATTTGGGCAAAATGATCAGCAACACGAGCACGAATAATCTTCATGGCTTTTTCACGGTTTTTCTGCTGGGTACGCTCTTCTTGCATCTCAACCTTGATGTTGGTTGGTAAGTGAACGATACGAACAGCTGTCGCTACCTTATTGACGTTCTGACCACCTGCACCAGACGCATGGTAAATGTCCACGCGCAAGTCTTTTGGATCGATATCGTACTCGACTTCTTCCACTTCTGGCATGACAAGCACAGTAGCTGTTGACGTATGGATACGACCTTGACTTTCGGTCACTGGTACACGTTGCACACGATGGGCTCCACTCTCGTATTTCAATTTAGAATAAACAGACTGACCAGACACCATGGCAACCACTTCTTTTAGACCACCAACACCGTTGCTTGACGCTTCCATGACTTCAAAACGCCAACCTTGACTTTCTGCATATTTTTGATACATGGTTAACAAATCACCTGCAAAGAGAGCGGCTTCATCTCCACCTGCTGCCCCCCTAATTTCAAGGATAATGTTTTTATCATCATTAGGATCTTTTGGTAGAAGAAGAATTTTCAATTTTTCTTCGTAAACTTCTTTAGCAGCTTTGGACTCCTTTAACTCTTCCTTAGCCATTTCTTCAAGTTCTGGGTCACCACTAGCATCCTTAATCATTTCTTCAGCATCTGAGATATTCTGAATCACTTGTTTGTATTCACGGTAAGCGGTCACTGTGTCACGTGTCCCTGCCTCTTCTTTGGATAGCTCCATGAATCGTTTGGTGTCACTCACAACATCTGGGTCACTCAAGAGCTCTCCTAACTCTTCGTAACGATCCTCTAGGGCTTGTAACTGGTCATAGATATTCATTCTAACGTCTTTCCTCTCTATCCTTTGTCAATATCTGGTTTAAAATAATGCCTGCGGCAAACTGGAATATAGGTTTCATTTCCACCTATTTGAATTTGAGCACCTTCGTAGACAGGTATCCCATGATCTGTGCGTAATACCATGGTTGCTTTTTTGCTACAATACTGACAAATGGTTTTAATTTCATCAATCTTGTCTGCTAATAATAGTAAGTGCTTAGAGCCTTCAAATAAATCATTTTTAAAATCATTTTTCAACCCAAAAGCCATAACAGGAACATCCAAGTCATCAACGACTCGAGCAAAATCATAGACATGCTTTTTCGTCAAAAATTGTGCTTCATCAATCAAGACACAAAATGGCTTACGGTCAAGCCCTTCAATATAGGCATAGACATCCATATCATCCGTAATCGGAACAGCTTCACGACGCATCCCAATACGACTAGACACCACACCAAAGGCATCCCTAGTATCCAGAGCACTTGTCATAATCACAACAGGTTTTCCCTGTTCTTCATAGTTGTGAGCTACTTTTAAAATTTCAATGGTTTTACCAGAGTTCATTGTCCCGTATTTGTAATATAACTGTGCCAAACCAAGCCACCTTTTCTATCAATAGTCCTACCTATTTTATCATAAAAAGAAAAATAAGGCACGCTCTGAGTAAGAGTATTTTATCAATTAATAGTTTAGTGAATAACTAACATAAGATACTACTTTTAGCTAACTAGAAACTTTGAAAAGACTATGCTACAATAAATCTAATAAACTTTAAGGAGACTATTATGCCATTTGTTAAGATTGATTTATTTGAGGGACGCACACAAGAGCAAAAAATAGCCTTGGCTCGTGAGGTGACTGAGGTGGTATCCAAGCACACGAATGCCCCTAAGGAAGCTATTCATGTTTTTATCAATGATATGCCAGAGGGCACTTACTTTCCACAAGGTGTGATGAAACGGAAACAATAGGATTAAATGCTTATCAATGTCCTATAAGTAAATTAAACAAGAAAAAAGCGAACAAAACTAGATTCGGTATTAGAAAATGTGTTTTGTTCGCTTGTTATATCTTTGTCTGTTTGTGATTAGAGTATTTGGTGAAATAAAGCTTCCTGTGCCAAAATTATCTTGATTTAGTTTTGACTGGATAATAGCAATATTGCTATAACGACTAGCACAACTGTTTTTAATTTGCTTCCGACTTCCTTTATTTGTTTGGTTTTATAATGCTTCTGTAGAAGAACTGTTTTGTTGATCTTTCACGGTGCAAGCAACTAAATTTTAACTAGTAACACATAGCAACATACCAGCTAAAATCGTTCGACATTTATACTTTTATTTCATCATAAAAATATCCTCTATCTATTTTGGGGATGATGTTAGTAAATATCAAATCCCATTCACACAAGTGAGAAAATTAGAATAACAATCCACTCTGGTCAGTTTTTACCAGAGTGGCATTTTAATATTACATTCTTAATTTTAGCTTAAACATTACATTTTGTATTTTTGTTTACTAGATTTTCCCTAAACCTTCTGCAATTATACAGAAGCTGTCATGACTAATTGCTCCTTAGCATGAACAAGCAAAGTGATTAGTTCACAATACTTGGTTTCAAGACCATAGGCTTTACCTTTTCGAGCAACGTAACCATTAAGGTAATCAATCTCTGTCAGACGATGGTTTTGGACTAAATCTTGGTGCATTGATGGGTAATGGTGGACACCGCCAAAAGCTTCCGTTGTATGCCAACAGACAAAATCAGTCATCTGTTCAACATCAATCATCGTTCCTTCTTGAGCGGCAACAGCAGCAAATTCAGCCACAATCTGACCAAGTAACTCCCGTGATTGCCTAATCTGACCTAATTCTAACATGTTACAATCCAACAAGGCACAACAAGCATTCATCGTACCATTGAGACAGGCTTTACGCCAAATGGAATAGAGGATATCTTCTGAATACTCCGTTGGAAGTCCAGCCTCTGTCAGATGGTTCACCGCATCTAACACAAAGTCTTTACTCTGCTCACCCATATCTTGTAACTCTGTCCTACCTCGACTGGTTACCTTAAATTGCCCAGGGCCTATCATACCTGCTGTAACAACCGTCACACCCATAATGATTTGATTGAGCGACACATATTCCTTCAAGGTATCAATATGACCCAGACCATTCAAGAGACAAAGGATATGGGTTTTGTCAGAAATCAAGTGTTTAACCTTGTCTAACATATCTCGTAACTGCATTGATTTTGTAAAGACAACCAGTAAATCTGGACTATCATGATATTCCTCTGGTAAGTAAGCCTTAGCATTTATTGTCTCCAACTGTCCAAGATTATCCAAACAAATGCCCTTATCATTGATGGCATCAATATTGGCTTGCCAAGAATCTAAGAAAACAACATCATGTCCAGCTTTTGCCAAGAGCCCTCCATAAGTAGCCCCCATCGCTCCAGTCCCAGCTATTACAATTTTCATCTTTCCCTCACCGTCTAAAAACATCTATCCTATAAATCTGCTTCAGTGAAAACCACTTGACCATTTTCAAACTTCTCAATACGGGCAAGGGACGCAACTTCTACGCCTCTATCTAGCAATAATTGACGCCCATCTTGGAAGGATTTCTCAATCACAATACCAACTGCCACAACTTCTGAACCAGCTTGCTCAATGATATCAATCAATCCTTTAGCTGCTTGGCCATTAGCCAAGAAATCATCAATGATAAGCACCTTGTCATCTGACGATAAAAATTTCCCTGCAATCGAAACGGTACTCGTCACTTGCTTGGTAAAGGAATAGACCTCAGCCGTCAAGATACCTTCTGTCATGGTAATGTTCTTAGCTTTTTTGGCAAAAATCATGGGAACATTGAGTGCCTCAGCCACATAAACCGCAGGAGCGATACCAGAAGCCTCAATGGTGACAACCTTAGTAATACCTCTATCTCTGTATTTGTCCGCAAAAACCTGTCCAATCTCCTTCATCAGGTTAAAATCAACTTGGTGGGTTAAAAAAGAATCCACTTTTAAAATGTTTTCCCCTAAGACATTACCATCTTTCAAAATACGTTCTTCTAGTAACTTCATGCTATTCTTTCCTTTCACGTTTTTTCTATTATAAGGTGAATAGTCGTAAAAATCAAGTCAATCTGTAAGGCTCATCATCAAGCAGTCACTATACTAATAGCTCATCTAACAGCTTATGGCTCATCTAGGTGAAAATCCGTTGTCAGTCTATCAATCACCTCAAGTAACATCTTCTTGTTAATCTGATACTTGATACCATCACTATCTGAATTCACTACTAAAACCTGACTGTTTAAGAGTTTTTGGGTATGAAAGGACACTGCTGCTGCAGTGATGTCAAGCTGCTCTGCAATCTCCTTATTTTTCAAGTTGCCACCGATAATAGATAAAAGGACTTGATAGCGGGTTTCATCACCAAATTGTTTCAAAATCGTTGTCAGATTGGACAAGTCAAGCTGATTGGCTGCGTTCATCACGTCATCAACCTTCATTGAAAAAAAGAGACTATCAAATGGCAACACGTTATCCTCATTGCTAAGAAAAGAAAACCTAATATGCATAGGGGATAAAATATAAACATCTATCCCTCCTTCATGCTTGTCTAGCATATTGGAGACTTCTACCATTTGGATAGCAGACATGGTCTCATAGAGATTAAGGTTAGCAGCATAAGCTGCTATTTCTTTAGCATATTTGTCATGATAGGGACGGTAACGAACAGTCACTTCTCTCAAGATAGCAACCATGTTGGCCAAAGCTTTCTCTGGCTTGTGATAGGCTTGAAACCAGTACCAACGCTCATCGGCTTCCAGAATATTCTCCTCAAGATAATCAGCTAAAGTCACTGTCTTTTGAATATCGCCACGATAACCCAAGGCCAATTCAAAGGCTAAGAGATAGTCTTCTGGGCTAAGTTGAGCGATCGCCTCAATCGCCTCCTCAATCGTTGATGGCTCAATGCCTCTACTCAAGACCAGACGGTAACAATAGTAGGCAACCGAATGCCCTCTATAAATCAAGTAATGCTCTTTTATACTGTCTTTCATATCTGCGAGTTCAGCACCGCACTTAAATAAATCATCATAAGCTGAACCAAGTAATTCAATTGCCGTTCTAGGAAAATCTAGTTCTAACTCTGATTTCCCTAATAAGCCACAGATAGGTGCCATCAAGTAATCAACGATGGTACTTTTTGTTAGTGAATAATGATATGTCGTCATAACTACCTCTTTTCCACTTTTATTATACCAAGCTTTGCTGACTTTTTCACTGCCTTTTTTTCTGACCCAACATCCCCTTAAAAACGTAAACCAAAATCATAACAGAACCTAGGACGAATAGCCATGTCACTTGGTCAGCTGATAAAATGAGCAACAAGCCTGACACTAGGAGTCTAATCACAAACATACTGGACATAAAGTAGGTTCCTATACCAGCGTCAATCGTCGCCAGACGGTCTTCTGGTAAACTATTCATCATCAAGGCAGATAGCTTAGGATTGATCATCCCCGTCAAAACACAAACCACAAACAAGAATACCATCACCAAATAGCTATTGTGTAAAACAAAGGCTGAAAAAATAAAGATTGGAAACACAGCTGATAGCTTTAAAATCTTGATAATCTCAATTGCTTTAGCAGGTCCCATAACTAAGCTTGAGCCTAGAACTTGACCTAATAACATACAGGTTGAAAAGGCAGCAATTGTCGTTGAAGCATTATAGATGACCATTTCTGGATGTTGACTGATCTGATAGACCAAGATAACATTAAACGCACTGTATATACCATTTAGAGCCGGACCAAGAATAAGGGCTTGCTGTAAGACTGGAATAGCCTTGATTTCACGTAAGACCATCTGACTACTTGACCACATTTCCTTAAAAATATTTTGGCGATTAGTGACAAGGTCCTCAGACACTTGGATAGGGTTTTGATGAAGGAGTTTTAAGATATCAGCTTTTAAAACAAGCATGATAAGACCTGCTACTGCAAATGTACTGGCATTAAAGAAAGCAAGATGACGGTAGGACATGAGACCGACAATGATAGCTGCTAGTGACTGAAAAGCGAGAGACAAGAGAGAACTAGTTGATTGCCTAAAAGCCTGAGCTTGCTCCCTATCTTCTTTAGCAATAATCCGCAACGCAATAGGGGTGAACAAGCCATTCTCATACTGTCCAAACAAGTCAGATACAAGGTTAATCACACTCACACAAAGCACAATCCACAAACTAGGCGTAAAGCCCATCAAAAGACCTACAATCACATAAAGAGCAGTCCTTGCTGCCAAAGTCAGAAAAATCATATCCAGTTTATGACGTGTCTTATCAGCATAAATCCCCAAGGCAAAGCTTGTCAACATCGGTAAGGTTTCTGAAAACGTAATGATAGCAAGGGCAAATTGCGGATTTGGGAGTAACAAGACATAGTTCATTAAAGCATAGTAATAAAGAACATCACCAAAACTTGACAATTTATCAGAGATAAATGTGGACATAAACAATTTATTGGTCAGTATTTTCTTCATAAGCCACTCCTTAAACGTTTGTTTAATAAATATTAAGTTATAACTTAATGACATTATAATACTGACTTTGTCAATTGTCAATATTTATTTAACTATTTTTAAGTATTTATTTAATTTTAGACTAAATATCTGATGTTTTTTAAATAAAACGCATAAAATACCTCAATTTTTATAGACAGACATCAAAAAAACTTGAAGAACAATCCCTAAAAGATGATTCTTCAAGTTTTGAATGAATATCATATTTCTGATCTATCTCATTAAGATTACAAAGATAGAAATAAATCGCTTAATGGAATAATGTTTCATCTGTACCATCAGGTAGAGGTGAAAAATGAACAAGAATAGCAATTACAATAACCATTACCAGTAAGAAAGTAAACATATACTGATAAGACCAGTCATCTAAGATAAACCCTGCAATGTTTTGAAAGATAATGGCACCTAAATTACGAGCAGTTTGCATAATCGCTAAGGAAGTGATCAGAACTTTTTTAGAGACTAGTGAATTAACCGCCTTCATATTGACCATAATAAAGAGCATCCCTGCAGTATGTTTTGACAACAAGGTTACTGCTACTTTTGATATCAGTCCTAAGTCCAAACTATAAACACCCAATTGAATCACCAAAAGAAGAAAAGCTGCATACATGAGTTGCTTTGTCTTAAACCTATCCATGAAAAGGTATGAGAAGTAAGTCAATGGTGCCTCACAAATAACAGATATTGCGACAACCGTGGTAGACTGAGCTACGGTTAAACCACTCGATTCGAGATAAGCAGGGATATAGGTATGCCCTGTCATGAGCACGCCAGATAACAAAATCGAAATCACTGTAAAACTGACGAACCCTTTATTCTTGAGAAAATCAGATAAGGGAACTTTTGCCACTTCCTCCTCATCATGAGACTCCTCATGGATTTCCGTTCCCATGACACCAATAATGGCTAAAGAAACCATCGCTGAAAATCCCAAATAAACTGCCTCTGGTGAAATCCACTGGTATAATAAACCAGCAATCTGAGAACCAATAGCAAAACCAATTGTTCCCCAAATTCTCAACTTACCATAAGGAAATCGACTTGTCGTCGCCAACTGTTCAAGCAAGGGATTGCTACCATTCATCAGTAACATAACAAAACTATAACAAAACATAATCGCCCAGAAAGACTTGGCTAAAACCATACCAAGACCTCCTAACAACGATAAGGCAAAAAGTCCGACCAAAACATGCTTATGATTATGACGATCAGTCAATACCCCTATTAAAGGCTGTGTCAACATAGATGTCAAAAAAGAAATAGAGACAACTAAGGAAACCTGACTAGGCTTATAACCCAAGTCCAATAAATTGACAGATATAAGGGTTGAAAATAATGCCCAAGACAGAAAATAAAAATTATACATTAAAAAATAAGCAAAATAGCTATTCTTAAATTTTGTGACCATTTTTCCTCTCATTCAAAAAGAAAGGTTTCTCAAAAGTAATAGCTTTCAAGAAACACTGATAAACACTAAAATGATACAGTATCAGGATTAGGAGCGCTTGATGGAACCTCTAAAGTGTCCAAGATAGCCATATCCTCCTCTGAAATAACTAAACCAAAGGCATCAAAGTTGCTTTCAATACGACTTGGTGTCACTGATTTTGGCAGAGGAATAAAATCATGTTGTAGGCTCCATGCCAAGACTAACTTAGCAACAGACACCCCATATTTCTCAGCCATATCCTCTAGGACAGGTAACCCGAATAGTTCTCCCTCACCAAACGGACTATAGGCTTCTAAAACAATGCCTAAGTCTCTGCATTTGGACACAATACTTTCTTGCGTAATACCGGGTGATAACCTGATTTGATTAACAGCAGGCATTACTTTAGCCGTTTCTAAAAGAGCATCCAGATGATGTTCCATAAAATTACTAACACCAATTGCTCTAACCTTTCCTTCAGCCAATGCTTCTTCCAATGCTCGCCAAGTTTCTGCATTAGCTTCTTTCCATGACTCACGGAACATCAGCGGATTAGGCCAATGAATAAGATATAAATCTACATAATCTAGTCCTAAGCGCGATAATGACGCATCCAATGCCTCTTTGGCCTGCTCGTAACTATGAGCATTATTCCATAATTTAGTTGTTACAAAAATGTCTTCACGTGGAATACCACTATCCTTAATGGCGCGCCCCACACTTTCTTCATTTTTATAAATTCTCGCAGTGTCAATATGGCGATAACCAACCTCAAGAGCCTTTAAAACAGCTTGGTACGCCTCTTCTCCTTCTGTTGACTTCCATGTTCCAAAACCTAGTTTGGGTATTTCAACACCATTATTCAAAATGATAGTCTCTTGCATAAAGACCTCCTTTTTTAAGTTCAGTCCTATTATAACAAAAAACCATATAACTGTCTTTTCATAATAACAGCAGTATGTGTCAAGTTTTCCTCGGAAAAGGTTAAAAGCCCTCTATCCACTTCTTAAGTTGTCCAATTGGTGTGCTCGTTGCCCCATTCAAAGCGATTGTCGCCTGTGGAATGGTGTGAGCGTCGTGATTAGTCTTCTTCAAAATCTGTCGCATATTAACCCTAATCTCAGAGTCAAACAAAACCTCTTGATGACTGGCTCTATAACGGTCTTTAAAATCGTGATTGCGTAGGGATGTTAAGAGAATGGACATATGCTCAGCTCCCTTTTGTCGCCAATTGCGTCCCTGACGTTTCATACGGTTGGTGTAAAAGCGGTGCCCGCTCTCACAGACGCCAACGCCTGACGATACACTTAAACCACGCTCAGACAAGGGTTTGATAGCCTCCCAATGACGCACTAAATATGACCTCAGGCTCTCAAGGCGTTCTAGCTGTTTCTCATCTTCTAACAGCGACTCTTCTGTCTCCAACAAAAGCTTAACTGCCTCGACATCATAAGCTTTAACAGCCTGTCTAACCGCAGCTTGAAGGGACTTGTTAAAGCCAAGTTTACCTGTGATTTGGCGCATGATATGATAACTATCCAAACAATACTCAAACTGACGATGACGACCTAAAATAGACTCAAATTGAAACGACTCGTAACCAGCTCCCCCATCACTATTGGCAATGATAAGCGTCTCGCTCAAGTCATAGTGCCCAGTCAGATAGTCCGAAATCATCTGAAATAAGTCGCGACTCGTTCCAAAGGTCCCAAAGTAAACTGGGTTAATAAGACTCCCTCGTTTGCCTTTTCTGGAGATACCTTCGTGAATAAAACCACGTTTGAACTCAAGGTGTTTATGCTTTTCTTGACAACCCACCCAGACACCATCTCCCTCTATGTAGAGGACTTTGGGTTTCTTCAAGGTCTGTAAACCTGATAACCTGATCTGAGCTATCTGTTCAGCCACATCTTGCGTCATACGATGAACTGTCTGGTGGCTCACAGAAATATCGATCAAGAGGTCTAGGGTTTTACTTGCCTGACGAAAAGTCATACCCGTTGCCAACTCACTAATCTTCTCTTTGAAACCTGGACTAAAGTGCTCCCTAGGCGTCAAACCCAGAGCATTGTCTAAGGGCAAGAAACTCTTCTCACCTGACTTTCTCAGTCTACGGCGCTTGAAGACAACCGTCCCAAAGGTAAATGTCAGCTGACGTTCTTCCCGACGGTCTATTGCCCAACCTTCTGAAAGATAAGGCTGAATCAACTCTTTGTCTAAGGCTTCTAATCTATCACTTAGAATAGTACTTGTCATATCTCTCATAACAGCAGTTATGGCTTCTTCCATCTCGGATAAGTGTGTGCTAGACTTTAAAATCTCGGAAATCTTTGTTACAATAGTCATAAGTTCTATATCCTTCTAGGTAAATGTGGTGTTTGTCTTAGGATATAGGACTTTTTGCATTTGGTAAAGTATTTCCGAGATTTATTTTACACTAACATAACAGCAATTTCATACTTTTCTCAGTGAATTGAACACCAATAGATAATGAGAAAAATGTTTTTTCTATCTTCATAATAAAATAATTAATATAAAAAAGATTGAAGAAAACTGCCTTTACAACAATTTCTTCAATCTCAACCTCACTGATTAAATGATATGATAAACAAGTGATTAAAGATACTCTTTTTGGAGTTCAAGTACTTCTTCAGCAGTTGAACATTCTGTCAATGCACGATGAGCATATTCTTGCATCTTAGTAGTATCAAGTTTCTTCATCAAGCTACGAGTACGTAACACAGAAGTTGCTGACATAGAGAACTCATCTAAGCCCATACCTACAAGAAGTGGAACAGCTTGTTGATCACCAGCCATTTCACCACACATACCAGCCCATTTACCTTCAGCATGCGCTGCTTTGATAACGTTGTTAATCAAGCGAAGAATTGACGGGTTATATGGTTGGTAAAGGTAAGATACCTGTTCATTCATACGGTCTGCAGCCATAGTATATTGGATAAGGTCATTAGTACCAATAGAGAAGAAATCAACTTCTTTTGCGAACTGATCAGCAAGCATAGCTGCCGCTGGAATTTCAATCATGATACCAACTTCAATATTATCCGATACAGCTACACCCTCAGCCAATAAATTAGCTTTTTCTTCATCAAGAATAGCTTTTGCTGCTCTGAATTCTTTAACTAAAGCAACCATTGGGAACATGATACGAAGTTGTCCATGAACAGAGGCACGTAACAAAGCACGTAACTGTGTACGGAACATTTGATTACCAGTTTCTGAAATAGAGATACGCAAAGCACGGAAACCAAGGAATGGATTCATCTCATGTGGAAGATCGAAATAAGGTAACTCTTTGTCACCACCGATATCCATTGTACGAACCACAACTGGCTTACCATTCATACCTTCAAGTACCGCTTTGTAAGCTTCGTATTGTTCATCTTCAGTAGGGAAGTCTTGAGAGTCCATATACAAGAACTCAGTACGGTAAAGACCTACTGCTTCTGCACCATTTTCGTTAACACCTTCAACATCTTTTGGCGTACCAATATTAGCAGCTAATTCAAAATGCTTACCGTCAGCTGTTACTGTTTTTGCGTCTTTAAGAAGTGCCCACTCAGCTTTTTGAGCAGCATAAGCTTCACCTGCAGCTTTAAACTCAGCGATTTTATCTTCAGATGGGTTAATCACAACTTCACCTGTAATACCGTTAACCGCAAGTACATCACCATTTTTAACCAATTCAGTAATGTTGTTAGTTCCCAAAACAGCTGCGATTTCAAGAGTACGAGCCATAATAGCAGAGTGACTTGTACGACCACCAATGTTTGTAACAAAGGCTTTTACAAAGTTTTTATTCAATTGTGCTGTATCAGAAGGTGTCAAGTCATGTGCAATCACGATTGACTCTTCATCGATTGTAGCTGGGTTTGGTAATTTAACGCCAAGCAAATGTGACAGAACACGTTTCGCAACGTCACGAATGTCTGCAGCTCGTTCTTGCATATATGGGTTATCTTCCATACCTTCAAAGATAGCAACGAACATATTTGTGACTTCAGTCAAACCAGTCTCAGCATTCACTTGTTTAGCACGAATTGTTTCTTTGATTTGACCAACCATCTCTGGGTCAGATAGAACCATCAAATGCGCATCAAACACAGCTGCTGCTTCTTCACCTAAGCTATCTACTGCTTTCTCACGGATAAGAGAAAGCTCGTCTTGTGACGCCGCCAAAGCAGCATCCAAACGAGCTTCTTCTGCACTTGTATCAGAAACAGTTACTGTTTCAAATGATAAATCCGGTTGAACTAGTAGATATGCTTTAGCAACTGCAACACCATCAGATGCTGCGATACCTTTAAGCATTTCTGTCATAGTCTTAAGCCAATCCTTCTTTCGTCATTGTTTCTTCGATAGCAGCAAGAGCATCATCTGCATCTGCACCTTCGGCAGAAATAGTTACATCAGCACCTTGGCCAACACCAAGACTCATAACACCCATGATAGATTTAAGGTTTACTGCTTTACCTTTGTAATCAAGAGTGATATCTGAAGCGAATTTGCTAGCTGTCTGAACAAGCAAAGTAGCTGGACGTGCATGAATACCAGTTTCTGCAACAATGTGGAAATCTTTAGAAGCCATAGTGGTTCTCCTTCTTAAAATAAAATGAATTTTCGGGGCATCAAATGACACCCCTTACAGTACATGATTATAACATAATAGACTTTTTTTATCAAGGTAAAAATGTTTAGTAGGGAAAAATGGTAATTTCCCAACGTAAGTTCCACTTTATCTTTCGAAGTGGAAGTTAGTCTAAAACGGATTTTTATGGTGGAATTAAGTCTGAGACGTTTGTGTTAGAAATGAGTTCTTACTATGACAAAATATAAACACCTTACCCTCTCAGACCGCAATGACATCCAACTTGGCTTAGAACGTGGAGAAACCTTCAAAGCCATTGGAAAAACTATCCTAAAAGATCCTACTACCGTTTCCAAAGAGGTCAAACGTAACAGACAGGTCAGAACCTCTACCAGTGATGGCCTTCCTTGCCCTCTCCTTGATAAAGCTCCATTTGTCTGTAACGGATGTCCTAAGAGAAGACAAAATTGTGGCTACAAGAAAATCTTCTACCTCGCTAAACAGGCTCAAAAACAATATGAACAAACCCTCGTTGAGGCTCGAGAAGGAACTCCTCTCAACTCTCAAACGTTCTGGGATATGGATAAAGTCATTTCTGATGGTGTGAAAAAGGGACAACACATCTATCACATCCTTAAAACGCATAACCTTGATGTCAGTTCCTCGACCGTCTATCGACACATCCGTAAAGGATACCTTTCTATCGCTCCTATTGATCTGGCTAGAGCTGTAAAATTCAAAGAAAGGCGCAAATCTAACCTGCCTTCTATCCCTAAAGAAGCTAAAAAAGGGCGTTCTTATGAGGACTTCCAAAACTACCTGACACATAGACAGCTGACCTCTTGGCTTGAAATGGACACTGTTCTTGGACGGGTTGGCGGAAAAGTATTACTCACCTTCAATTTGTCTTTCTGTAACTTTATCTTCGCTAGACTTCTGGACAATAAAACCGCTCTTGAGGTCGCTAAACACCTCTATGTCATCAAGAACACACTTTATGAGGCTGATAGAAATTTCTTCGACGTTTTCCCTATCATTCTTACAGATAATGGCGGAGAATTTGCCAGAGTTGATGACATCGAGATGGATATCAGAGGTGAGATTAAACCATTCTTTTGTGACCCTAATCGCTCTGACCAGAAAGGAAAAATTGAGAAAAACCACTCCCTTATTCGCGATATTCTACCAAAGGGAACTTCTTTTGATAACTTAACTCAGGACGATATCAACCTTGTCTGTTCTCATGTCAATAGCGTGAAACGCGCTGCTTTGAATGGGAAATCAGCTTATGAGCTCTTTACCTTTACCTATGACGAAGAACTGGCTAAACTTCTTGGCATTTCCTTAATTCCCGCAGAAGACGTCTGTCAGTCCCCAAAATTACTCCAACATAAATTCTAAAAACTAACCTAATATAAGCCACGCAAACGTCTCACACTAACTTCCACCATAACGGAACTTAATCTGAAACGCTTTCAGATGAGGGGATTTTGTGTACCCTTTTTTTAACCTAAATTCGCCTAAAAATGCAATAAAATCAACCATTATAAAAACAAGTGGAACTTACCCTGACACGGATTTCCACTGGTTGTTAGAGGTTTTATCAGATTAACTTCCACTTTAACAGACGGTGGAAGTTAGTTTGGGAATTTAGCAGTAGGGAAAAATGACTATAGGTGTGAAACAAAAAACTAAAAAAGAAATGTTACATCTTCAATGACAATAACGACCAACTATTTATCTTATAACCCCGAAACATTAGTCTATCTTTATGATCATATTTCCATATAAATGCTATATACCATCTTCTAAGGGATTAAAAAACTTTACTAAGAAACGAGTTCTAGTAAAGTTTTTTAGTCTGTTATTTGCAACAATAGCTGTTTAATTCCACAAAAAGCATTTAATCAATAATTAGTGATTTAAATTAAAGCTTTCTATAATATTTTCAATTGCCAAATTAATATCCTTATAAAAGGCTAAAACATTCTCATTTTTAACTACTGCAAATTTACCATCGATTTCTGCAATCTCACCAATGACTTTTTTTCCTAAACTTAAGTGATAGCCTTCTACAAACACATTATTCACTTTTACTTTTTGATCACTCAGTTGAATTTCAATCTTCTTGTCTTTTTTACTCATATTAAATACCTCTCTATCCTTACTCTTTATTGATTCTACACAAAAAAACCAAAACTAGCAAGTACTAGATTGGTTTTTTTCATCTTATGACTCAAAACGCTTTATTGTCGCTCTTGCGACTTGTTCATCTGAAATAGTATCAGAGATAAACGCTCCATTATGCGTTCTTTCAGATTCTGTGAGATTAGCTAAATTGATATGATACGTTTTACCTGTTTTAGAGGTGATTTCTAAGACCTCTTCTTTTACCTCGCTGACCAGATTGAATAAATCTAGGTCATCTTGTGGGGATTTGACAGTTCCCGCTGCAAAGACACGATGAGGTTTGGTTTTTAACTCTCTTAAAACAAGAAGACCACGATTGGCACGGCTTGTCACAGGTATCTGGTCAATATTCATACGTTTGATGCTACCTCGTTGTGTCAAGATATAGATACTCTGACCGGTCAGTGTGAAGGCTGCTACGAGATTATCATCTGATTTTAAATTGATTGCCTTGACTCCTGCTGCTTTGGCACCAATGATAGGCACTTCTGCACTTGAGAACCTTAGGGCATAACCTTTTTCAGTAACCAACATTACCTCTTCCACTGTTATTGGTGAGAGGGTCAAAACAGCATCTTCTTCATCTTTTAATTTAGCGTATTTGGTAGACTTAGAACGATAGGTGCGCCACGGCGTTAGCTCTTGACGCTCAAAGCGTTTTATCTGACCTTTTTGAGTGACAGCCAGATAGGTCCCTGTCTCAAAGGTATCAACTAAGTCAACATGAATAATGGTTTCATTTGAAGCAAAATTGGTCAAGGTCTGGCTGAGGTGTTCACCGATATCTTTCCAACGGATATCAGCCAACTCATGCACAGGACGATAGATGGCATTACCAAGGTTAGTAAAGAGCAAGAGATGCTGTGTTGTCTTGGCTTGTGATAGGAAGACTAGCTCATCATCATCACGACAACCCAACTCCTCAATGGTTGATGCAGAGAATGACCGTGGGCTAGTGCGTTTGAGATAACCTGCCTTGGTCACGCTAACATAGGTATCTTCTTCAGCAATCAAACTAGTCGTGTCAATCTCAATGACTTCTGCTTGGTCTTGTAACTCACTGAGACGCTTGGTCGCAAAAGCTTTTTTGACCTCACGCAATTCACGCTTCATCACATTAAACAAGGTTTTGTCATCACTCATAATCGCCATAAGCGTCATGATTTTATCACGCAAATCAGATTCTTCTTTTTGCAAGGTCACAATGTCTGTGTTAGTCAAACGATAAAGTTGTAAGGTCACAATAGCTTCAGCTTGTTCTTCTGAAAACTCATAGGAAACCTTAAGGTTTTCCTTAGCATCAGCTTTATTTTCCGATGCACGAATAAGGGCAATAACCTCGTCTAAGATGGAGATAACACGAATCAACCCCTCGACAATATGCAGTCGCTTTTCCGCTTTTTCTTTTTCAAACTTAGAGCGGGCTAAGATAATGGACTGACGGTGGCTAATATAGCTAGATAGAATGGTTTTTAGACCAACTTGTTTCGGTGTGAAGTGGTCAATGGCAACCATATTAAAATTGTAGTTAATCTGCAAGTCTGTATATTTGAACAGATAGTTGAGAATGGTCTGACTATCAGCATCTTTTTTGAGTTCAATGGCGATACGAAGTCCTGTTCGGTCTGATTCGTCACGCACTTCGGCAATTCCTGGAACCTTGTTATTGACACGGACATCATCAATTTTCTTGACCAAAACAGCCTTGTTGACGTCGTAAGGAATTTCGGTCACAATGATTTGTTCCTTGCCTCCCTTGATGGTTTCAATCGTCGTCTGACTTCTGATGACAATACGGCCTTTACCTGTTTCGTAGGCTTTTTTAATCTCGTCCTTGCCCTGAATAATACCACCCGTTGGAAAATCTGGTCCGGGCAAAAGTGTCATTAATTTGTCCAAGCTAGCAGTTGGGTGGTCAATCATGTAAATAACAGCATCAATGACCTCTGAAAGATTATGGGGTGGAATGTCTGTGGCATAACCTGCAGAAATACCTGTTGCCCCATTGACTAAAAGATTTGGGAAGGCTGCTGGAAGAACGGTCGGTTCTTTTTCGGTATCGTCAAAATTCCATGCAAATGGAACAGTTTTTTTATCAATATCGGCGAGCAAATAGCTGGCTATTTCGGATAAACGAGCCTCAGTATAACGCATGGCAGCTGGTGGGTCACCATCCATAGAACCATTATTCCCGTGCATCTCCACTAAGATTTCACGGTTCTTCCAATCCTGACTCATGCGCACCATAGCATCGTAAATAGAACTATCGCCATGAGGGTGGAAATTCCCCATGATATTACCGACCGACTTAGCTGACTTTCGATACCCCTTGTCGTGGGTATTACCATCCTTATTCATCGAATAGAGGATACGGCGTTGCACTGGCTTCAAGCCATCTCGAATGTCTGGCAGAGCCCGTTCTTGAATAATGTATTTGGAGTAACGTCCGAAACGCTCTCCCATGATGTCCTCTAAGGACATGTTTTGAATGTTAGACATAGAATAGCAGGACAAAAGTTAATAACTTTTGCAATATCCTTTCGTTAGAATGTATAAACTCAACCTGACCGTAATAATATTGTTTAGTGTTAAGTGATTATTTGATATCTTTATTGAGTCGTTTTCGCCATTGACGATACTCATACACATCCGACTCTACCATTTTCAAACAAGTCATTAAAACAACAGTGTCATCCAACAAACCTGCTCCAGGTATAAAATCAGGAACAAAATCAATTGGAGACAGGAAATAGATTAAGGCACTGATTATTGAAATAATACTACCTATTGGAATATCGGTATACTCACCCTTCACATAATTTCTGATTAATGATATTAAAGTTGGAATAATGGCTAATTTTTTCCCAATGGTTGGTATAAGACTAAGCTTTTCTTCCACTCGTTGCAAAAGTGTTTCCAATTCATCTCTATTATTCAAGAGTCCTTCTGATTTATTAAATTCTTTTTTGAGGGCTTTTAATGACTCTTTTTCAGACATTTTTTTAAACATTTTTATCTTCCTTATTTAACATAATTATAGTTTATTGACTAAAATAAAGTATTTTCTTCAAGTGTAAAGGTCACATTATCTTCTATCCATTTTCGGCGTGGGGCTGGTTTGTCTCCCATGAGAACAGAGACGCGACGTTCTGCTCTGGCGAGGTCTTCAATCGTAACACGGATTAGGGTGCGCGTGTCTGGGTTCATGGTTGTCTCCCAGAGTTGGTCAGCATTCATCTCACCAAGCCCCTTGTAACGTTGTAATAAGGCACCTTTGCCAAATTGCTGGCGAAGATTTTCCAACTCGCTATCTGACCAAGCATAAGCAATCTCCTCCTTTTTACCCTTACCTTTTGACATCTTATAAAGGGGGGGGAGAGCGATATAGACATGTCCTGCTTCCACAAGTGGTCTCATATAACGGTAAAAGAAGGTCAACAGAAGGGTTTGAATGTGAGCACCATCGGTATCCGCATCGGTCATAATAATGATTTTGTCATAGTTGATATCTTCTAGACTAAAATCAGCTCCGACACCAGCACCAATCGTATGAATCATGGTATTGATTTCCTCATTTTTAAGGATATCGGTCATCTTTGCTTTTTCCGTATTCAAGACCTTACCACGTAGTGGGAGGATGGCTTGGAATTTACGGTCACGTCCTTGCTTGGCAGAGCCACCGGCAGAGTCTCCTTCGACCAAGTAAAGCTCATTTTTCTGGGCATTTTTGGATTGAGCAGGGGTTAATTTCCCTGACAATAACCCTTTATCTTTTTTGTTTTTCTTGCCACTTCTCGCATCATCACGCGCCTTACGAGCAGCTTCTCTCGCGTCTCTAGCACGAATGGCCTTACGAATGAGATTGGCTGCTAATTCACCATTTTCCAGAAGGAAAAAGGTCAATTTCTCAGAAACAATACTATCAACTATTGGTCTGGCTAAAGGACTGCCTAGCTTGTCCTTGGTCTGCCCTTCAAATTGCAAATGCTCTTCTGGTACCAAGATAGATAAAATTGCTGATAAGCCTTCACGATAATCTGAGCCTTCTAAATTCTTATCTTTATCTTTCAAAAGCCCTGTTTTACGGGCGTAATCGTTCATGGCTTTGGTAATGGCAGATTTCAATCCCGTTTCGTGTGTCCCACCATCTTTAGTGCGAACATTGTTAACAAAGGACAAAATATTATCTGAAAAGCCATCATTGTACTGTAAAGCAATCTCTACTTGGAAATCATTTTCTTGCCCTTCAAAATAAATCACAGGCGTTAAGGTTTCCTTGTCTTCGTTGAGGTAGGCAACAAAGTCTTGCACCCCATTTTCATAATGGAAAACGGCCTCTTCACCACTCCGTTCGTCAATCAAAGATAAAGTAACCGTCTTCAATAAGAAAGCTGACTCATTCAAGCGTTCAGCAATAGTATTGAATTTGAAATCAGTGGTCGAGAAAATACGGTCATCAGGTAGGAAGGTTACTTTTGTCCCTGATTTTGTTTTTGGAGCTGTGCCGATTTTGGTCAAGGTTGTCACTGGCTTACCACCATCTTCAAAGCGTTGCTGATAGACAGAACCATCACGCGTGATTTCAACCTCCAACCAACTAGATAGCGCATTAACTACTGACGAGCCTACCCCATGGAGACCACCGGAAGTTTTATAGCCACCCTGACCAAATTTACCACCTGCATGGAGAACCGTAAAAATAACTTCAACGGTTGGAATCCCCATCGCGTGCATGCCGACTGGCATACCTCGACCACTATCAGATACAGATACCGAACCGTCTTTGTGAAGGGTCACTTCAATCTTATCTCCAAAACCCGACAAGGCCTCATCAACAGCATTATCGACAATTTCCCAAACCAAGTGATGCAGACCAGCTCCATCAGTTGATCCAATATACATTCCAGGACGTTTGCGTACAGCATCTAATCCTTCCAATACTTGGATGGCATCATCATTATAATTATGAATTGTTATCTCTTTCTTAGCCAAAAACCAACCTCCAGAATAATCATCTTTTTTATATTACAGTTTTTTCCTCTTTTTTGCAAAATTATTTTGTTTAAAAGCTATAAAAAAGTGCTATTAGTATCATTATCTATAAAATATGCTATAATAAGGGCATGATAATATTGGGTTTATTTTTAGTAGCCTACCTGCTCGGTTCTATACCAACCGGACTTTGGATTGGCAAATATATCTATGGCAAAAATTTAAGAGAATACGGTAGTGGTAACACTGGAACCACAAATACCTTCCGTATTTTAGGTGTCAAGGCTGGCATCATAACGCTTATTGTTGATAGTTTAAAAGGGACATTAGCAACGGTTTTACCAATTTGGCTTGGGGTTACAACGGTCTCACCCATTGTCATTGGCTTATTTGCTGTTATTGGCCATACTTTTCCTATTTTCGCGCAATTTAAAGGTGGTAAGGCAGTTGCAACAAGCGCTGGTGTTTTATTGGGCTTTGCTCCGAGTTTCCTGATTTTTCTGGTAAGTTGGTTCTTGATCAGCCTATATCTGTTCAGTATGATCTCCTTTTCAAGTATCAGTTCAGCTTTCTTAGCTATTATCGGAGTTTTTCTTTTTCCACAAATCGATGTCCTAATTCACGGCTTTGATTGGTTATTCACGCTTATCGTATTAACCTTAGCAATGATTATTATTCTAAGACACAAGGAAAATATTGACCGAATCCGACAAAAGAAGGAAAATCTCGTTCCTTTTGGGTTAAATCTAACCAAACAAAAGCCCCGTTAAGTCAAGCATTAATCTTTCGATTTTTGTGCTAGTCACTTGTCATTTGTGTAAAAGGCAATTGAAGACATATTAAAAAGGTTGTTTAAAGCAACCTTTTTAATATGGAATCGTTTAATCTTTTTTAGATTTAGTGATAAATCCTGCACCAATAAAGCTGAATAAGCCACCAATTACTGCAAAGACACTACCTACATCTCCTGTCTTAGGAAGTGTAGCTTTAGCTTGAGAAGCACTAGATACACTAGCCGTTGACAATGGCATTACTTTTTTCTCTTCCTTCATTTCTGGAGTTGCCACTTCCTTAGGTTCTTCTAACAAGATACCCTCTGGTTGTGGGAACACATATGTTGGTAATTCGTATGTTGGAGGATTTTTAGAAACCTCTACATGTTTTACATCTCCCTGCTGTTTAGGGTAAAGAGCCTTATAATCTTTTTCATTGATGGCTACTAAACGTTTGTTTGGATTGATTTCCTTATAAGTCAATAAATCAACCTTTTTGAGATATTCAGCAAAGACTTCGTCCATTGACGGACCTTCTTCACGCGCGCCATTCAACATCTTGTACCCATCGCCGCCTGCTGCAAGGAAGTCATTAGTTGCAAGATAGTAAGTTTTTTCAAGATCTAGGGGCTCATATTGTCCTGTTTCTTTATTCAATACTTGAATAGACAGCACACGCTCATTTGCATCTTTGGTCGTATCGTAAAATACTTTAACACCAGCTGTATGTAAGAATGGACCGTTTGGTTCCAAGAGTGGCAAACCTCTCTCATCAAGAACTGTTTTCCCTGTTTCTTTGTTTAATTGTAGGGGTGAAGAGAATGATTTCATAAACATCTCTTTAACTTGTTGACCAGTTAATTGGATTTGAGAAATAATATTACCAAACGGCAATACAGCAATGATATCACCTTTTGTTACTGGGGCATTTTCTTTAATCGTTTCACGAATACCTCCACCGTTTGTGACAGCGATATCCGTTTTATGTGAAAATCCTGTTTGCCCATATTCATAAAGAGAATCTGCAATTGCATTACCTAGGTTGGTTTCGCGAACACGAACGTGATTTCTATTACCTTCTAGCTTAACTGGATTGTTTTCAATCACAACGACAGCATTATCGGCATCAAATTTAGCTTTAACATTTGCTACCATCTTACTGATTTTCTCAGTTGGAATAACATCCTTAACATCTTTATAGCTAAGGTTTTGAGCATCAATTACTCCGTCTTTTGATAATCTAATTTTACCGATGTTTTCAAGGTAACTTCCTGTTTGATTATAGACGACGTGACCAAATTTATCTGTATGAACTGTGTGAGAGTGACCGTCAATTAAAATCACTTTCTTATCTGCTAATAGTGGGTTGGCATCTAAAGCTTTGGCTAATGTGCTACCTTTCCATTCTTCAGGTGTTGTTGCATCAATACCCATATGAGCTAAAATAACATAGTTATTATAGACAACATTCTCTGCTTTAGCTTTGGCTTCAATCTCTGCTATAGCGTTGTTGACTTCTGTAATTGGATCTCTGAATTCTACACCTACCACATTTTTAGGGTGTGTTTTTGTATAAGTTTCAGGTGTTGTAACACCGATAACAACAAATTCATCTCCTTTAACAGTCTTATCCTTATCAATGATTGTACTTGCTTCAAACAAGCGAACATTATTAACATAAGTGTTGACACTTAGTAATGGGAATTTAAGTTTTTCTTTATAAGTATTAACAGTTGTTAAATCGAAGTCAAATTCATGGTTACCCACTGCCATCGCATCAAAGTCCATGTTATTCATGATTTCCAACATGTCAAGACCTTTACTGCTATTAGAAATTGGCAAACCTTGGAAGGCATCTCCTGCATCTAACAATAAGGTTAGTTGATCAGTCTTAGCTTTTTCTTCCTTGACAACACCATCTAGTTTAGCTAAGCCAATAACAGGAGTTCTGGCTTTAGCATTTTCTTCGATACGACCGTGGATGTCATTCGTATGTAAAATCACAACATCTTTATCAAAAACCGGTAATTCTTCACCAGTTACATCATTGCTGACTGTTGTCTCAGTTGAAACAGCGTTGGATGTTGTCGGCTCTGCACCCGTGTTAGATGTAACAACAGCTGGCTCTGTAGTTTCTTCTGCATAAGCCGTTGTACTTGCTAAAATAGCTGTTGACAAGAGTAAGCTCGAAAGAGCTGGAATCACTAAGGATTTCTTTTTCATCTTTTCCTCCAAAGATTTAATTTAATGTTACACTCATATTATAACAGTTATCCTTATGTTTTTGAACCTTTTTTTGAAAAATGTTCACGAAAAAGATAAAAAACAAATAATATTAGTTAACAATAATGATAAATGAACTAAAAAACGACTATTTCTGATTAGAATAGATGATTTCCCCACGACAAATCGTATAATGAATCTTTCCTTTTAATCTTTCTCCGATGAATGGTGAATTGATTGACTTGGATTGAAAATCTGATGAAATAAGTCGTTCAATTGTAGGATCAAAAATAACGATATCGGCTGGACCTCCCTCAGCTAAATAACCAGCATTAAGGCTATATAATTCTGCTGGATGATATGTCATCTTAGCGAGTAACTCGCTTAAAGTCAGTTCTCCTGTTGCTACTAAATGCGTTAAACCTAACGATAGTGATATTTCAAGTCCTGTCATTCCAGATGGGGCTTTGGTAATGTCTTTTGTCATTTTTTCACTAGGATGATGAGGAGCATGGTCGGTAGCAATAACAGTGATAACACCTGTTTTCAAACCATCGATAATAGCTTGGCGATCCCTTTCTAATCTCAAAGGCGGATTCATTTTAGCATTAGCACCTTTTTCGAGCAAAAGCTCTTCTGTTTTAGAAAAATGTTGTGGAGTCACTTCTGCTGTAATTTGTGCACCTAATTGTTGAGCAAATGCGACGACCTTAACACTCTCTGCTTTTGACAAATGCTGAATATGCAGTCTAGCTTGACGATCATATGCAATCATGACATCACGGGCAATCATGCTATATTCGGCAACACCTGTTGCACCACAGACATGAAAATGTGATTGAGCAATATGTTCGTTTAACCCAAGAACACCATTTAATTTTGGATCTTCCTCATGGAGACTAATGAGGCAATCATTTTCTCTTGCTAAATCTAAGGCATTTTTTAGAACATTACTATCTGTCAAAGGAATACCATCATCTGAAAACCCTATTGCACCAGCTTCAAGTATCCCCTTAAAATCTGTCAACGTCTTTCCATCAAAATCCTTAGTAATGGTCGCAACGGTATGAATATTAATGTCTTCTTTTTGTGCAGACTGTAATACTTCTTGAACCAACTCTGGTGTTGAAATGGCTGGGCTAGTATTTGCCATCATCACAACCGTTGTGATACCTCCTGCGGCAGCTGCTTTTGCGCCTGTATGAATATCTTCTTTGTGTGTCTGACCAGGTTCTCTAAAATGGACATGAATATCTACTAATCCTGGTGCAACAACTAGACCTTTAGCATCAATGACTCGAGCTCCTTCTGCTATTAACTGAGGGGCAATCTTCTTAATCTGACCATCAACTACTAAAACGTCTAGTACCTCATCACGATTGGATTTTGGATCAATCACTCGACCATTCGTTATCAATAACATTTTATCCTCCCCTTTTTTAAGCTAACCAGTTAATCTCTTCTAATCGATGCTGTTTCAAGAAAGCATTCGCCTGTGAAAAAGGCTTGCTACCAAAGAAACCTCGATAAGCCGATAAGGGACTTGGGTGGGCACTTT
This sequence comes from Streptococcus fryi, assembly GCF_053206505.1. Lineage (NCBI taxonomy): Bacteria > Bacillati > Bacillota > Bacilli > Lactobacillales > Streptococcaceae > Streptococcus > Streptococcus fryi. Next base: position 46,537 of record NZ_JBRUGW010000006.1, read on the forward strand.
CAATAATGAGGTGTCTAGGATTAGTAATAAGTCCCTTTTTCTTTCTAGCATAGCCGCCCCATAGAATAAAGACAACTGGGCTATCTTTCTGATTGACAACCTTAATGATGGCATCTGTGAAAGGCTCCCAAATCAGATTAGCATGACCATTGGGCTGATGTTCTGGAACGGTGAGACAAGCATTAAGCAACAGCACGCCTTGTTCTGCCCAAGCTGTTAAATCATGGTTAGCCTTGACACCAATATCGTCTGACAATTCTTTTAAAATATTTTGAAGCGATGGTGGTGCAGGGATATGATTAGGAACAGAAAAAGATAGTCCTTGGGCTTGATTAGGGCCATGATAAGGATCTTGACCTAATATCACAACTTTGACATCACCTAAATCAGTCGTTTGAATGGCATTAAAAACCTTATCTCTAGGCGGATAAATCCTTGCTTGAGCGTAAACCTTATCCATAAATTGATTAATCTGTGCATAGTAACCATCAGGCAACTCTTTTTTGATTAAATCATGCCAACGAGAATGCTTCATCCTAAACCTCCACTTGTTTTTTTATCAGTATACCACTTTTTAACGAACAAAAAAAGAAAAGATGTCGATAAAAAATCGTGATTTCATAGAAATTGACATGATAATATTTCTATAATGTTAACTAACTAGGGTATCTCTTTGTTCGACAAAATCTTAGATCCAGTCATCAACTGTTCCTTCATAATAAAACGAAACACCATTTTGCTCTGATCAGGTTAAAGGCTCTCATCCTAGAACTCCTTATTAGCTGATACTATATGGTTATCGGTCTTTAATGCTCACTTGATATACATTTCAGCAGGATTTGTCTGTCTCATCAAACAAGGCAGAAACAATAGAAATACTGACCTCTGACAAGCTATCCTCAATAGACACCACAAACTCATAATCATGACCTTCAACAAGTAACCGCTCCTTATCTATTTGAATTAAAACTACTATTTTTGAAATGGTAATCAGTAATGTTATCACTGTCAAGTTTTTCTCCACAGTCTCCTTCAGTAAAAGGACACCTCACTAGCAACTTTCTTAAAACTTAACAAGGGAATCTTTGCTGTCATCATCTTACCTCACGTATAACATTTCTTCAAATACAGTAAAAAGGAGTTAAAAACACCCCTTAAACGTGTTATAATGGCTAGTAGTAATCAAGGAGGATATCGTAGCATATGCAATCACGAACCAGTAAATATTCTAAAAAACACCTAAGGCCACTTATTATCATTCTCGTGTTACTTCTTCCAGTATTGTCTTATTTTGTCTATAAACCAATCAAACAGATTTTAAAGCCAGAACAGACAATTACAAAAAGCGTGATGAAAAAAACAAGTCAAAAAGAAACACCACCTACTGTTTCAACCAATATAGACGATAATAACACTGATTGGCAACCTCAGGATACACCCGTTAAAATTCCTATTTTGATGTATCATGCCATTCATCACATGGGCCCAGAAGAAGCACCTAATGCCAACCTAATCGTCGCCCCAGAGGTTTTTGAAAGCCACATCAAAGGGCTCAAAGAAGCTGGTTATTACTTTTTAACTCCGGATGAAGCGTATAGAGCCTTGACAGAAAACAGTCTTCCGAGTGATAAAGTTGTTTGGTTAACTTTTGATGATAGCCTATGGGATTTCTATCAAATTGCTTATCCTATCATGAAACAGTATGAGGTTAAAGCGACTAATAATGTTATCACTGGCTTTACAGAAAATGCTCAGATTGGTCACCTAACCTTAGAACAAATAAAAGAAATGAAATCCAACGGCATGAGCTTTGAAAGCCATACCGTTACTCATCCTGATTTATCACAAACAGACGTTCAAAGTCAATACTACCAACTAGAGCAATCTAAACAGTACCTTGATAACCAGTTAGACCAAATAAGTATCGCTATCACCTACCCATCAGGACGCTATAATGATAGTACGCTTACGATTTCAGAACAATTTTATAAACTAGGTCTAACGACTAATGAAGGAATAGCTTCTAGATCAGATGGATTACTAACCTTAAAAAGAGTTAGAATATTACCAACTACGGACGTCGAAAGCCTTATCTCATATATCGAACATAACTAACATAAGAATTATAAAAAGCTGTCTTACAGAATTTCACTCTGAAAGACAGCTTTTTCTTAGATATTGACTTGATTATAAGTCATACTGAAGGCGTCAACAACTTCTTTAGAAGATTTATCAAATGAAAATTCTTCCTTAAACGTTGCGTGAACAATGATACGCCCTGTAGCCTCAAAGTCATCACAAGTCACCAACGTCACTTGTGTTTTACCTGGAACATCATCAATAACCTCAACATGCTCTGGTGTGACCGTAAACACATTATCGATCACATAGCTATACACTTTGTCTTTATCAGTCAAGTAGATTATCATCCCATTTTCAGCACGTTCTAAAGGCGAAAAGAGCATTTGTGAAGCACCTAGTGTGCCAAACATATGATGGCTAGCTAGAGCATAGTTACCTTTTCCCATTTCCTGTTCTGGTTTCATGGTACCAGCACCATAAAACAGCTCTGTATTTCCCATTCCCTTGAAAATCGGTAAGTTAATACCTAACTCAGGAATAGCAATACCACCAATAACTGGTAACTCTTGTGCGTCCATCTGTGCTTTTAAAACACTTTCCGTACTTACTGATTCAACTTGTTCAAAATCAAAAGTTGTTTCAACTGTTTTATTTTCCTCTAATTTATCCTTACTAACATTTACGACTTGATATTTGTTTGAATTATTAGCAATGATACTATTTCGGATAGATCTATTAAAAATTAAAGCTATACCGATAATCATCAAAAGAACCATTAAACTGATTCTTAAGCTATTTTTCAGCTTACGAGACATATTATTCCTCTTCTTCATCTTCTGGTGCAACCATTGTAAAGGTTACAATTTTAGCATTGTCATCTAATCTCATGACTTTCACGCCTTGAGTAGATCGACCTGTTTGTGAGATAGTCATGATAGTTGTCCTGATAATAACACCTGTATCCGTAATAATCATGATATCCTCATCTCCAGAGACAGTTACTAGACCTGCCAAGTAACCATTCTTCTCTGTGATATTAGCAGTCTTGATGCCTTTTGTAGCTCTACCCTTCGTTGGATACTCACTAGCACTCGTACGCTTACCATAACCTTTTTCAGTGATGATAAGCACTTCTTGATCATCAGTGATACGTGCAGCGCCTACGACACTATCGCCCTCACGGAGTTTGACACCATTAACACCTGTGGCACTACGGCTCATACTACGTACAGATTCCTCTGGAAAACGTACCGAGTAACCAAATCGTGTCCCAATGATTATGTCTTCTTGACCATCGGTTAGGAGAACGTTAATCAAAGCATCTCCGTCACGTAGATTGAGAGCTTTCAGACCATTTTGACGGATATTGGCAAATTCAGCAACCGATGTTCGCTTCACCACGCCATAACGTGTCGTAAAGAAGAGGTACTTATCGTTATCCAGCTGCCTATCCATACGAATCAAGGTCTGGATACTTTCTCCTTCATCAAGTTTCAATAGATTAACTACTGGTAGTCCTTTAGCAGATCGGCCATACTCAGGAACTTCATACCCTTTCAAACGATAAACGCGTCCCATATTGGTAAAGAAGTACAGATAATCATGTGTGTTCATGGATAAGAGTTCACGGACAAAATCATCTTCATTAACTCCAATCCCTTGAACACCACGACCACCACGCTTCTGAGCTCTAAATTCGTCTTGGGCTAAACGCTTGATGTAACCTTTATTAGAAAGTGTGATAAGCACATCAGACTCTTCGATAAGGTCTTCATCTTCAATGGACAAGACTTCACCCACCATCAATTCTGTCCGACGGTCGTCATTATACTTACGCTTAACCTCATCCAATTCTTCCTTGATAATCGCTACAACTCGTTCCGGCTTGGCAAGAATATCGGTTAAATCAGCAATCAAAGCTAATAACTCGTCATACTCTGATTGGATTTTATCACGTTCCAATCCTGTCAAACGACGGAGACGCATATCCAAAATCGCTTGACTTTGACGCTCTGACAGGTCAAACTTCGCCATCAATTCCTTTTGAGCCGCTTCATCGGTCTCACTAGCACGAATGATACGAATGACTTCGTCAATATGGTCTAGTGCAATGAGCAAACCTTCTAAAATATGAGCGCGATTTTCAGCCTTTGCCTTGTCAAATTCAGTACGTCTGACAATAACCTCTTTTTGATGGGCGATATAATTATCTAATATCTGGCGGAGCGACAATATTTTAGGTACGCCTTGTTCAATCGCCAACATATTAAAACTGAAATTAGTTTGCAAGCTTGTCAGCTTAAACAAGTTATTTAAGATAACGCTGGCACTAGCATCACGACGAACTTCAATGACAAAACGAACACCCTCACGATTGGATTCATCACGGACGGCTGTTATACCATCAATTCGTTTTTCCTGTGCCAACTTGACAATATGCTCATGCACCTTGGTTTTGTTGACCATGTAAGGAAATTCTGTTACGACGATTCGTTCACGACCAGATGATGTCGTCTCAATCTCAGTTCGAGATCGAAGTACAATAGAGCCTTTTCCTGTTTCATAAGCCTTGTGTATCCCTGATTTGCCCATGACCATAGCACCAGTCGGGAAATCTGGACCTGGTAAAACTTCCATGAGAACACGTGTCGTCACGTCAGGATTATCCATCACCAACTTAACAGCGTCAATGGTTTCACCCAAATTATGGGGAGGAATATTAGTCGCCATACCTACAGCAATACCCGTTGCCCCATTCACCAAAAGGTTCGGGAAGCGAGCAGGCAACACAAGAGGTTCACGTTCACTACCATCATAGTTATCCGCAAAATCAACAGTATTTTTATTGATGTCACGAAGCATCTCTAGTGCAATTTTACTCATTCGAGCTTCTGTGTAACGCTGAGCGGCTGCACCATCACCATCCATCGAGCCAAAGTTACCATGGCCATCAACGAGCATGTAGCGATAGCTCCACCACTGCGCCATACGAACCATGGCTTCATAAATAGATGAATCACCATGAGGATGGTATTTACCCATAACATCACCTGTGATACGGGCTGATTTTTTATGTGGCTTATCTGGTGTTACACCCAGTTCATTCATCCCATATAAAATACGGCGATGTACAGGCTTTAACCCATCTCTAACATCTGGCAATGCGCGTGCCACAATAACACTCATGGCATAATCGATGAAACTCGTTTTCATCTCAGTTGTCAGATTTACATCAACTAAATTTCTGTCCTGCATTCCGTGCCTCTTTCATGATATAACTCCCTTTATTATAGCATAAAAAGTAGCTTTTTTCACTTTTGTAAGCGTTGTCTGTAAACAATTTTCATTTTTTTCTATTTAACCGTGACATTTTCAATGTAACATGCTAAAATATAGCTGTGTGGGGAATACTCCCTAAAAAATTAAAGGAGAAGTTTAGAACATGTCATTAACTAAACAACATAAAAAAGTAATCCTTGTCGGTGATGGTGCAGTAGGTTCTTCTTACGCTTTTGCTCTTGTTACACAAGGTATCGCACAAGAACTTGGTATTATTGATATTTTCAAAGAAAAAACACAAGGTGATGCTGAGGATTTAAGCCACGCTCTTGCTTTTACATCACCTAAAAAAATCTATGCTGCTGATTACTCTGACGCACATGATGCAGACCTTGTTGTGTTGACAGCTGGTGCACCTCAAAAACCAGGTGAGACTCGTCTTGATTTGGTCGAAAAAAATCTTCGTATCAACAAAGAAGTGGTTTCACAAATTGTTGCTTCTGGTTTCAATGGTATTTTCTTAGTTGCTGCTAACCCCGTTGATGTGTTAACATACTCTACATGGAAATTCTCTGGATTCCCTAAAGAACGCGTTATTGGTTCAGGAACTTCTTTAGACTCAGCACGTTTCCGTCAGGCACTTGCAGATAAAATTGGTATTGATGCGCGTTCAGTCCACGCTTATATCATGGGTGAACACGGAGACTCAGAGTTTGCTGTCTGGTCACATGCCAATGTAGCCGGGGTAAAATTGTATGAATGGTTACAATATAACCGTGATATTGATGAGCAAGGTCTTGTTGATCTCTTTATCTCAGTTCGTGATGCGGCTTACTCTATCATCAACAAAAAAGGTGCTACCTACTATGGTATCGCCGTAGCATTAGCTCGTATTACTAAAGCTATTCTTGACGATGAAAAAGCAGTTTTGCCATTATCTGTCTTCCAAAACGGACAATATGACGGAGTTGAAGATGTCTTTATTGGACAACCTGCCATTGTTGGAGCACATGGTGTCGTTCGTCCAGTCAATATTCCCCTTAACGATGCTGAACTCCAAAAAATGCAAGCTTCAGCAAAACAATTAAAAGATATTATTGAAGAAGCATTTGCAAAAGAAGAGTTTGCTTCTGCATCAAAAAACTAATATTATAACTAGCACTATAAAAACTTCTAGATAAGCGTCTAGAAGTTTTTATTATTCATAAGCTTACAATCTTCTTCACATCAGCATAATTAGGAATGTTCCCAATTTGTAAAATTAAGCTAAAATGCTGTTTTAAAAACTGATCAGCTCTCCCATTAGACACATAAAAAGCAAACCTCATTTGAAGTTTGCTTTTAAAGGTATTAGTCTTTAGCTGTTAAAGCTGCCATTGTAATGTAGTTGTATGGCTTATTGAAGTGTGGCAAGAAGAGAATATCAAGCAAAGCTAATTTCTCGATAGTCACTTGTTCTTGAATAGCTAATGAGAACATGTGCATACCCATTGAGATATCTTCTTTAGAAGCCATTTGAGCACCTAAAACAACTCGAGTATCTTTGTCATAAACGATACGAAGTTTTACTTCATGGTTATCATGCTCCATGAATTCTGGTTTTTGGAGATCAGAGAAATCAGTTGCAACGGCATTGTATCCAAAGCGTTTTGCTTTCTCAAGTGTCAAACCAGTTGATACCATCTTGAGGTCATAGATTGAAATACCGTTTGAACCTTGCACACCAGCTGTTTCAAGTTCTGTACCACACACATTATGTGCCGCAACAATAGCTGTACGAACAGCATTTGAAGCAAGAGCAATGTAATTAGTATCTTGAAGTGAGTTATCGTAAACTGTTGCACAATCTCCGATAGCGTAAACGTCTTTCATGCTTGTTTCACCTTTTTTGTTAACAAGGAAAGCACCGTTACGGAAGAGTTCAAGTTTGCCATCACCAAGAGCAGTATTTGGACGGAATCCAACAGCAAGGATAACCATGTCAACATCAAATGTCTCTTTATCAGTTACAAGACGTTCTACTTTACCATTTCCTTCTACTGCTGTTACCGTTTGACCAAATGCTAATTTAATACCATGGTCTTCAAGGTTTTTGTTCATCAAATCAGTAAATTCAGGATCGTAGTATCCACCAAGTGATGTTTCAGCAATATCAACAAGAATAACTTCTTTATTCAAACGCTCGAAAGCTTCTGCAAGCTCAACACCAATATAACCAGCACCAACAACGGCAACACGCTTAATATCTGGGTTGTTAAGTTTTTCAATCACTTCAGCTGAGTTTTGATACAATTTAACAAATTGAAGATTTTCAAGAGTTGCCTTGAATTCACGTGAACCTTCTTGAATTTCAGCTCCTTTGATTGGTGGCAAGATTGGTTGTGAACCAGTAGCCAAAATCAATTTATCATAGCTTTCAACGTGTTTTTGGCCGTTAACAATTGCTGTTACTTCTTTTTTATCGTAGTCGATAGATTCAACTGGAGATTCCATATAAACTTTTGCACCAGCTGCTTCAAGTTTCTCTTTATCAGAATAGAAAAGTCCTTCTGGTCCTGAGATTTGTTTACCGATCCAAAGCGCCATACCACATCCTAAGAATGAGATGTTAGAGTTTTGGTCGAACACAACAACTTCGTTTTCTGAACCATAGTTATTTAAAATGGTGTTAATAGCAGATGTACCTGCATGGTTTGCACCAACAACAACGATTTTACTCATTATATCAATTCCTCTTTTCACTAAATATGTAATAATTTACTACTCTATTATACCATATATAACAAACGCTTACAAGATGAACGACTTATAAAGAAATATTTCACGAACTTGCCCATACTAAAAACACCCTAGCAAAGCCTAGAGGTGTTCTTAATATTATTTAGACTTAATATAATTTTGACCATTTGCTTTTGGTCCCACTGCTTGCCCAAAGAATACAGCTAATACAACAACGGTTAAAGCATAAGGTGCCATTTGAAGATATACTGTTGGTATTTTTGATAATAAAGGAAGTTGGCTACCAATAACAGCTAAACTTTGAGAAATACCAAAGAAGAGACTGGCTAACATAGCACCAATTGGGTTCCATTTACCAAAAATCATTGCAGCAAGAGCAATAAAGCCAGGTCCTAAAATGGTCGTTGCTGCGAAGTTAACTGAAATGAGTTGGGCATAAATAGCTCCGCCAATACCACCTAAAAAACCAGATATCATGATTCCAAAGTATCTCATTTGGTAAACATTGATACCAAGTGTATCCGCAGCTTGTGGGTGTTCACCAACTGATCTCAAGCGTAAGCCAAAACGTGTTTTGTAAAGGATATACCAAGCTACAAATGAGAATAAAACAGCGATATAGCCAACCAAAGCAGTATTTTTAAAGAAAATATCGCCAATAACTGGAATATCCGACAAGATAGGGAAATCAAATTTACCAAATGATTGTTGAATGTTATCTGTCTGTCCCTTACCATAAAAAGCTTTAACAAGGAAAATTGATAAGGCTGGTGCTAATAGGTTAAGTACTGTTCCACTAACAACATGGTCTGCACGAAAATTAACAGTAGCTACTGCATGGATTAAAGAAAACAATAAACCTACTACTCCACCAACTAAAACAGCAATCCAAGGTGTTGCCTTACCAAGAGTTTCAGCAAATTCTAGATTGAAAACAATACCCGAAAATGCCCCCATAACCATAATACCTTCCAGACCGATGTTAACCATACCAGATCTCTCAGAGAAAGTACCGCCAATACTTGTAAATATTAATGGTGTGGCATAAATCAACATTGATGAAACCAACAATGATAGAATTGTGACGACATCTAATGACATGATTATTGGCCTCCTTTCTTAGACGCTTGACGTGGTTTGATAACATGCTCGATAATGTAAGATACTCCGATAAAGAATATGATAGACGCAGTTACAACTTTAACTACTTCAGGTGGAATACCTGCAACATTCATACCTGGTGCCCCAACAGTCAAAATTCCAAATAACAAGGCAGCAAAGAAAATACCGATTGGGTTGTTGGCAGCCAACAAACTAACTGCCATACCATCAAAACCAATAGATAGTGAGCTTGCTTGTACGAAGACATTTTCAAAAGTACCAAGTCCTTCTACAACGCCCCCAAGACCAGCAAGAGCTCCTGAAATCACCATAGATAAAATAATTGTCCGTTTAGATGACATACCTGCATACTCACTAGCGTATTTATTTAGTCCAACTGAGCGAATTTCAAAACCAAGTGTTGTTTTGTTTAACAAGAACCAAATCACAACAATCGCAATAATAGCAAAGAAGATACCAATATTCATACGGGAATTGTCTGTCAAGGCAGATAACCAAGGTGTACGATAAGTAGCATTTGCACTAACCTGAATACTAGAATCTACACTACGCATAACTTCATCTGAGAAAGCATGATGAATGATTGCATTTCCTGCGTACAAGATAATATAGTTCATCATGATTGTTACGATAACTTCACTAGTTCCTAAATAGGCACGTAAGAAGCCTGGAATCGCTCCAGCAATACCACCTGCAATCATCGCAATAAGCACGGTAACCACAATCAATAAAGGTCTAGGCATTTCAGGGTGTTCTAATGCGAACCAACCTGCCGCAATCCATCCCGCATAGGCTTGACCTGGTAAACCAACATTAAAGAATCCCGCACGACTAGCAACAGTAAAACCAAGACCGATCAAGACAAGTGGCCCCATCGCCCTAAAAATTTCACCTAAATTTTTAACACTACCAAATGCAGTGCCAAATAGGCCTTCATAACCCCAAATAGGGTCATAGCCAAAAATAAACATTACAATGGCCCCAAGGATAAGTCCCAGGAAAACCGCTATTAAAGGGACAGCAATTTGCTGTGTTTTCTTAGACATTAGTTACCTCCTTTGTCAATTGAACCACCAGCCATAAGAATACCGAGTTCTTGTTTATTGGTTTCTTCTGGAAGTACAATACCTTGAATCTTGCCATCATGGATAACAGCAATTCTATCTGAAAGATTAAGAATTTCATCTAATTCAAAACTAACGACTAAGACAGCCTTCCCTTTGTCACGTTCTTCAATTAAACGTTTATGGATGTATTCAATCGCACCAACGTCTAATCCGCGAGTTGGCTGACTAACAATTAGGAGATCTGGATTGCGATCAACTTCACGGGCAATAATCGCCTTCTGCTGATTTCCTCCAGAAAAACCTTTGGATGGTACTAATTCGTTAGCACCGCGCACATCAAATTCAGCCATCAATTGACGAGCATAAGCATTGATATTCTGATAATTAAGAACACCATTTTTACTTAAAGGCTCTTTATAGTAAGTTTGCAAAGCCATATTCTCTGCCAAGGTCATATTTAATACAAGACCATCACGATGTCTATCTTCTGGAACATGTCCGACACTCAACTCAGTGATCTTACGTGAACTAAAGTTAGTAACATCAACACCTTTAATCGTGACCGTACCAGATTTAATCTTACGCAGACCAGTAATCGCTTGAATGAGCTCACTCTGACCATTGCCATCAATACCTGCTATACCAACAATTTCACCACCACGAACATCGAGTGATAGATTTTTAACGGCTGGGACACCACGATTCTCATTAACAACCAAGTCCTTTATTGATAAGACAACATCTTTCGGATTTGGAGGTTGTTTCTCTGTCTTGAAGGACACCGAACGACCAACCATCATCTCTGCTAAGTCTTCTGCTGTTGCACCAGCTACAGGAACTGTTTCAATACTCTTACCACGACGGATGACCGTTACACGATCAGCTACTGCTCTAATTTCGTCCAACTTATGCGTGATTAAAATAATAGATTTGCCTTCTTGAATCAAATTTTTCATAATCTGCATCAATTCCGTAATCTCTGCAGGTGTCAGAACGGCAGTAGGCTCATCAAATATGAGAATATCTGCTCCACGATACAAGGTTTTCAAAATCTCAACACGTTGTTGTGCGCCAACCGAAATATCAGAGATTTTTGCTGACGGATCAATAGCTAGACCATAGCGTTCAGAAAGCTCTTTTATCTCTTGACTGGCTTTTTTGAGATCTAAAACACCGTTTTTAACTGTTTCATTTCCCAAAATAATATTTTCTGCTACTGTAAATGCCTCAACCAACATGAAATGCTGATGCACCATTCCAATACCTAATTTAGCAGATTTAGAAGGGGAGTCAATCGAAACCGTTTGACCATTGATAGCAATTTCACCACTGGTAGGTTCTAATAATCCTGCCAACATATTCATCAAGGTTGATTTACCTGCACCATTTTCACCTAATAGGGCATGAATTTCACCTTTTTCAACCGTTAAATTGATACGGTCATTGGCAACAAAATCACCAAATTTTTTGGTAATTTCTCTCATTTCAATGACATTTTGGGCCATGGAAGTTTTCCTTTCAATCTGACTTTTATAGTTCAGCAAAGCCTACCACATCTGATAGGTTTTGCTGAGATATAAATCATATCTCAACTGTTAAAAAGCGACCGACAAAGGTCGCTAGTTAACAAATCATTTTATTTTGTTTCTGGAACTTTTACATCACCAGCGATAATTTTTTCTTTTGCTTCTTTAACAGCTGCTGCTGCTTCATCAGATAGGTTTGTGATAGCTAAATCAACACCACCATCTTTAAGACCGTAAGTTGTGATAGTACCACCTGGGAATTTACCTTCAGCTGTTCCTGTAGAAATCAACTCAAGTGCTTTACCAACTTCTTTAAGTGAAGAGACAAGAACAAAGTTTGACTCTTTACCATCTTTAGAAGTGTAGTTACCTTCATCTTTCTGATCACGGTCAACACCAATTACCCAAACTTTATCAGCTTCATCACGTGTTTCGTTGATTGATTTCGCTTCGTTGAAGACACCTGCTCCGGTACCACCAGCTGCTTGATAAATAATATCGGCACCTGCAGCATATTGAGCAGCAGCAATTGTTTTACCTTTAGCAGCATCACCAAATGAACCAGCGTAGTCTACTTGAACTTCGATTGTATCATCTACAGATTTAACCCCAGCCTTGAACCCTTCTTCAAAGCGTGTGATAACTGTTCCTTCCATACCACCGATGAAACCAATTTTCTTCGTTTTTGTTGATTTCGCTGCAGCAACACCAGCAAGATATGCTGCTTCATGGTCAGCAAATGTAACACTTGCAACGTTATCTTTACCCTCAATAACATCGTCAATGATAACGTAGTTTGCCTCAGTATTATCACCAGCTGCTTTATCAACAGCATCACGAAGGGCAAAACCAATACCAAAAATCAATTTGTAGCCACTGCTTGCAGCTTGATCGAGGTTAGTTGCATATTCAGACTCATTTGTTGATTGGAAATAATCAAAGCCTTTACCTTTTTCAAGTTTGTTAGCTTCACCCCAAGCTTGTAATCCTTCCCAAGCTGATTGGTTAAATGATTTATCATCAACCCCACCAGTATCTGTAACCATAGCTACTTTAAGTGCTGCTGTGTCTTCTCCTTCAGCAGGCTTAGAAGCACCGCGATTTCCACATGCAGCAAGTCCAAGAGCTGCTACAGAAGCTAAACCAACGCCAATAAGTTTTTTGTTCATGATAAATGAACCCTCCTAAAAATTTTTGCAACGACTGTTGCTATAGTTAACACAGATTAGGTCAAATCTGTAAAGGAATATGGAAGTAATTCCGCGACCGTCATCTCGACCGTCTGACCATTTTTAGAAATCAAGATAACCTTAGCATCTTGCTCAAAAAATTCTACCATAACCTGACGACAAGCGCCACAGGGAGAAACTGGTTGTTCGGTTTTTCCGAATATTGCAATTTCTTGAAAATCACGATAACCTTCTGAAACAGCCTTGAATATAGCTGTTCTTTCAGCACAATTGGTTAATCCAAAACTGGCATTTTCAATATTACAACCTTGAAAAACCTTACCATCCTTTGTTACTAATGCAGCACCAACCGGAAAATGTGAATAAGGAACATACGCATGTTCACTAGCTTTAATCGCTAAGTCAACTAAATTAATATCCGCCATCAGCTACTTTTCCTTCGACAATTGTTACACCAGCAGATGTACCAATACGCGTTGCACCTGCCGCAATGAAAGCTTCAGCATCAGCAAGAGAACGAGCACCACCGGCTGCCTTAACTTCTGCTTTATCTCCAACTGTTTCTTTCATCAATTTAACATCTGCCACAGTTGCCCCACCAGTTGAGAAACCTGTTGATGTTTTAACAAAATCAGCTCCTGCATTGACTGCCAATTGACACGCTTTAACTTTTTCGTCATCAGTTAACAAACAAGCCTCAATAATTACTTTAACAATCTTATCACCACTTGCTTCTACAACAGCTCGAATATCATCTTCAACAAGTTGGAAATCACCTGACTTCAAAGCACCAATGTTGATAACCATATCCACTTCGTCTGCTCCGTCCTCAATAGCCACTTTAGTCTCATAAGCTTTTACAAGACTGCTATTTGCACCCAGAGGGAAACCAATCACCGTACATACTTTGACTTCTGATTCTTTTAATTGTTCAGCAGCGAGCTTAATCCATGTTGGATTGATACAAACACTGGCAAAGTTGTAACGTTTAGCTTCTTCGATCAAAGCTTCAATCTGTTCTTTCTTGCTATCTTGTTTTAGCAAGGTATGGTCAATGTATTTATTGAGTCCCATGTTTTACTCCTTTTGCTATCTTACGAAATAATTTTAATAATTTCTCTTGGGATAACCCTTACATTTTCTATTTTAACATTTTTTTTGAATTCTGTAAGTAGGTTTTCTGATAATTTTTGATTGCTATAAATACGAGCTAAACAATCACCAACTTTAACCTCATCACCAACTTTTTTATCAAAGACAATCCCTGTTTCGTAATCAAGTGGATCTGCTTTAACTGCACGACCTGCTCCCAATCGCATTGCCATCAGTCCAAATTCTAAGGCTGGCAAAGCTGTGATGTAACCACTCTCATCTGAAATAACTTCAGTGATATAGCTAGCACTAGATGGGCGATACAGATCTTCAAGGTCACCGCCTTGGTAGGCAATCATCTCTTCAAATTGATGTAGAGCTTTCCCTGAGACTAAATGGTCATGAATCTGATCAAGTGATTTCTCAACACCTGCTAATCCTAACATAATCTGCGCTAACTCACAGATGAAATGACTAACATCTTCACGCCCTTTGCCTTGCATGATTTCGATGGCTTCTAAAACTTCTAAACGGTTTCCTATTGCACGACCCACTGGTTGACTCATATCCGTTATAACTGCAACCGTTTGTCGTCCAACCTCTTTACCAAGAGCAACCATAGTCTCAGATAATTGCTCTGCTTCTTCAATCGTCTTCATGAAGGCACCGTCCCCCACTGTCACATCAAGAAGTATACTATCTGCGCCAGCAGCAATCTTTTTACTCATGACCGAACTTGCGATGAGAGGAATAATATCAACAGTAGCTGTCACATCTCTTAGGGCATAGAGCAATTTATCTGCCTTAACCATATTGTCCGATTGACCAATAACCGATAAACCAATCTCTTGGACTTGCTTGATAAAATCTTCTTGACTTCTTTCAATTTGATAGCCTTTGATAGACTCTAATTTATCTAGAGTACCACCGGTATGTCCTAAACCTCGACCACTCATCTTAGCTACAGGAACACCAAAACTAGCAACTAATGGAGCTAAGATTAAAGTGACTTTATCACCAACTCCACCTGTTGAGTGCTTATCTGTTTTTATACCAGCAATTGAAGAAAGGTCAATTTGCTCACCTGATTCAACCATGAACATGGTTAAATCACGTGTTTCACGCATGGTCATCCCTTTAAAATAAATAGCCATTGCTAGAGCTGACATTTGATAGTCAGGAACATCACCTGAGGTATACCCTTCAATTAACCATTTAATTTCTTCTGTTGTCAGTTCTTTGCCATCACGTTTTTTTTGAATTAAATCTACTGTTCTCATTGTTTCACACTTCTTAAAATATAATAGCCCTTGTCTTTTTTCAAGACATCAACGTTGCCAAAAACATCTTCCATTTTAGCCTTAGCACTTGGTGCACCCTGCTTTTTTTGTATGACAATTGTAAATGTGCCATCCGAGTAAAGATAATCTGGTGCTTCTTCTATAATGGTATGTACAACCTGTTTCCCCGCTCGAATCGGGGGATTACTGATAATATGGTGGAAGGTCCCCTCAACCTGTTCGTAAATATTGGATTGGAAGACAGTTACATCGACTTGATTGATTAGAGCATTCTGTCTTGCTAAATCTAAAGCACGATTATTGATATCAACCATTGTTGATAAAACCCCCTGAACCTTAGCTAATGAAATGCCCAAAGGACCATAGCCACAACCAACATCCAACAGGGTTTCCCCCTCTTTAAATGCTAAGCTATTTAACAGAACTTGACTGCCAAAATCAACCATTTTTTTGCTGAAAACACCCGAATCTGTTACAAATCGAAAGGGTTCTCCTAACAGAGTCACCCTTATTTCTTGAATATCATGAGCACTATCTGGATTTTCAGTATAGTACATATTTGCCATTTTGACTACCTATCTTTTCTGTTGGTTTATGCCTTCATTTTACCATAAATTGAAACTGTTTTCAAATTCTTTTTGATATTTCGACATAAGTTGTGTTTATATTGAATTTTTCATGTTATAATGGCAATATTGTATTGAATATTTTTTGGATTTAGGAATTATCTATGTCAAATGAACTTATTAATTTTGAAAAAATCAATCGTGACTGCTGGAAGAAACTGAAACAGGACACGCTACCTTTACTTACTGAAGCAGAATTAAATTCCATCAAGAGTTTAAATGATAAAATTGATATTCAAGACGTCAAAGAGATCTATCTACCCTTGATTAGTTTAATTGAAATTTACAAGAAATCTCAAGAAAACCTTTCGTTTTCTAAGAGTATTTTTTTGAAAAAGCATACTGAGAATCGCCCTTTTATTATTGGCATTTCAGGTAGCGTTGCTGTTGGTAAATCAACGACTAGCCGTCTTCTCCAATTACTTCTTGATCGTACCTTCCAATCTAGCGTTGTCGATATGGTGACAACTGATGGTTTTTTATATCCTAATGAAGAATTGATTAAACGTGGGATTTTAGATAGAAAAGGTTTCCCAGAAAGCTATGATATGGAACTGCTCTTAAATTTTTTAGACCATATGAAGAATGGTCTATCATCAGAAATACCAGTCTATTCTCATGAAATTTATGATATTGTTCCTGATAAAAAACAAACCATTGTAGCACCTGATTTTCTCATTGTTGAAGGTATTAATGTCTTTCAAAATTCCCAGAATAACCGTCTTTACATGAATGATTATTTTGATTTTTCAATCTATATTGATGCAGATAGTCAAGATATCGAACAATGGTATTTAGAGCGTTTCGCAAGTTTATTAGACCTCTCTAAAAACGATCCTAAAAACTTTTATTATACATTTACACAACAACCTAGAGAGGAGGCCCTCACATTTGCACGTAATATCTGGAAAACAATCAATTTGGTGAACCTTGAAAACTATATCGAGCCTACTCGAAATCGTGCTGAACTCATCATTCACAAGTCTAAAAATCATAAAATTGACGAAATTTACCTGAAAAAGTGATAAAGTCTTGCCAAAACAAAATATTTTCTATATAATATGATAGTTAAGATAAATGGAGGTGAAAACTTTGGCAAATATTAAATCAGCGATTAAACGTGCTGAACTTAACGTTAAACAAAACGCTAAGAACTCAGCTCAAAAATCAGCGATGCGTACAGCTATCAAAGCTTTTGAAGCTAACCCAACTGAAGAACTTTTCCGTTCAGCTTCATCAAGCATCGACAAAGCTGAATCAAAAGGTTTGATTCATAAAAACAAAGCTAACCGCGATAAAGCGCGTCTTGCTGCTAAATTAGCTAACTAATTTAAAAACCTCACGTAAGAGGTTTTTTTCTTTTTTAAAAAAACACAAGTAGGGAAAAATCAGAAATCTTAAAAATCAGTCTTGTCCTCCTACTATCGAAAAAGTGAAATAGTTAATCAAACCCTTATTCTAATAGGGTTATAAATGATCATTTCAAGTAACTATTCCAAAATTTACTAAGAGGTTGGAATAATAGTTTCCAACCTCTTATGCATTGTATTATGACGTTTTACATTAAAATTAAAACTGTCTGTTAAAAATATAAGTGATAGAAGCTATAAAAATAGACGAACCAAAATTAGTACTAAAAATCTATGAATTCTTATCTTCACGTTCTAGTTAACTCTAACTGTAACTTCGAAAATTGTACCTTTGGGAGCATTGTCTTTTATCTTAATCTGCCCATTTAATGCGGTCACAATCTGTTGAGCCAATGCAAGACCTAAGCCAAAACCACCCCTTTGTCGCGTTCGTGCCTTGTCAACACGGTAAAATCTATCAAAGACCTTCTCTTTATCCTTCGGACTAATGCCAAAACCATTATCTGAAACACTTAATATCAAGAATTTATCTGATAACGCTGCCGTATAGGTAATAGTCCCATCGTCATCTGTGTATTTTACGGCGTTATCAAATAAAATAGTCATCAGTTGCTTTAATAACAACGGATCGCTGACTAGTGTTCCTTCAATCTGATTAAAGTAAGCAAAGACTCTGCCTTCGCCTTCTGCAATCAATTTGTAATTAACAAACAGATCATCAAAAAAATCTGGTATAATCGTCTCATTTGAAAGACTAATACCATCATCCCTCCTAGCTAATTCTAATAAATGAGATGTCAACAAGCGCATATTTCTGACTTCTTCAAGACTTGATGCAATATGCTCACTATTTTCTAAAATCGTTGTGTTGGGTTTGCGAAATAACAATTCTAATCGATTTTGTAAGACAGTTAAAGGTGTCCTTAATTCATGACTCGCATTCTCAACAAATGTTTTTTGGCGTTCGTAACTGTCTTCAATTGGTTTGCGACTCCAGTTAGCTAAATAAAGACTTGCCAAAATAGAAATCAGCCAAAAAATGAACATCACTACAGATATGATACTAATATTTCTTGCATTAGTTTCTTCTAATTGTGTCGTGTTAATTGCAATAGAGAGATACGCCGCCTCAGGATAAAATGGATCAGACACTCGAGTGGTAATCATGCGATAAGTTTCTTCTTGACCACTCACATTAATAACTTTTTGTGACATAATCGTATCCAAGATTTCAGGGTGAAAGCTCATGTACTGCAAGCCAGAAAATCGAGATAATTCATTCAATAACTCACCACGATAATTATGAATCATGACATCTGTATTGGCTAGCAACTGCCCATCTAAATCATAGGTAACGGGAATACTTTGTCCAATTTCACGTTCAATCGCTAGAACAGACAAACTTTTTCTAACAAAAAAGGTCTTGTTTTCAGTAGCACTTAGTAATGCCTTATCGACAGAGGCGTAAGCGCCACTCGAAATAATCTTAAAGATAAGCACCGTCATAACAAGAAAAATGCCCGAAAAGACTGCTAAAAAATGTAAAAAATGCCAAAAACGTCTTTCTTTCTTATAACCTATCAGTCGTTTCATATTTTAAAAGATATCCTACACTTCTTAATGTTTGCAAATGTTTTCCAAAATCAGTATGTTTTAATTTTTTACGCAATTTGGAAACATAAACCTCTACAACAGATATGGTTGTATCACTGTCAAAACCCCAGATACGATCAAAAATCTGCGCCTTAGGCAAAATGACATTTTGATTCTGGAGCAAATAAACCAACAATTCAAATTCTTTACCTAGTAGTTCAATTTCTTCACCACTTGACAATTTAACATGGTTAGTTGATAAATTTACGGTGATATCGCCCAGTTGCAAGGTATTAGTGACAAATTTACCTGAACGCTTCAGTAAAGCCTGTATGCGCATCTTTAATTCCTCTAAATAAAATGGCTTAGTGAGGTAATCATCTGCTCCCAATTCAAACCCACGTCCTTTATCCGACAGATCACCTTTTGCTGTCATAATCAGTACAGGTGTCATAATCCCTTTATCTCTTAAACTTTTTAAGAGGTCATAACCATTTCTTTCAGGTAACATTAAATCAAGTAAAATCAAATCGTATATGCCTGTTTCAGCCTCAAATAATCCTTCTTCACCATCAAAAACTTGCTTAACATCTGCAAAATCCTTTAAAAATTCATAAACAGACTGAGATAGGCTAATATCATCTTCTACTAACAAGAGTTTAATCATACTAGTACTCCTTACATTTTAGTATCATTATATCAAACTTTTTATTAGCTTTATCCTACCACTACTATCTTAACGTTTCCTAAATCCAAAAACAAGGCTAAATAGGAATTTACGCACTCCTATCTAGCCTTTTTACTCTTTTTAAAGGCTCTATAATTTCTGTAGTGGGTAACTCCACCATAGAGATTATAGGGCCTTTTGAGTATCAAAAAGTCCCATATGACCTATAATGAAAAGCAAGCAAACCATCATTAGAAAGACTCATATGGAACAATTCGATTTTATCACAAACCTACTCGAAATAAAAGACCCTAATATCACTATCTTGGATTATAAAGAGGCGGGAACACATAAGGAAATCATCGCTAAACTGGACTATCCCGCCCCAAAATGCCACCATTGCCAAG